>CAZMQR010000007.1:0-20398 GCA_964568325.1 uncultured Chloracidobacterium sp.
GAGATTACCTGCACGATTGTTCTTTAGCCTTCTGCCGAGCTCAAGCCACGAATCAACAAAGGCCGATTGCTCGGTGATGTATGCGCGGCCGCTTGCAAGGAATGCGTCGAGAAGCTCGTTCACATCGCCGCCCCGTGATCTAAATGGCCGCAGATTCAATCGCCCGATCTCACCGTCGGGGCAGAGCGGTTCCCAAAGCTGCTCGTTCTTGTTTGGCTCAGCTAGCGATTTCCATTCATCATCGAGCCATTTACGGGCAGTGTCTGCGTCAGGAACTGCGTGCTCGCCGCCACGTGTTGCCTGATATGTCCATTTGTAAGCGTCTTCGATACGGAGATCCGGATCTGCCCTCCAATGGGGCATCGCATAGTCGAGCAGTGCGGCCGCAGTACACGAAAGCGCGAGCATGGTCGAGAGCAACATCACCACTAATGATAACGCAGTTAGGCGACAGGCTCTGCAACTTGCGATCAAGATCGGTCAGCTACGACGGGTCCTGAGCGTTTTGCCGTCGCGATTCCACGTCGGAGCAAAACCTGTTAGGCTATGAAACCCGTTCGATATGTCAGCGAATCACAGGCCAACTGTAGATGAACTGCACCACCATAAACGCCGTATGGGCGGGCGCGATCGCCACGAAGAGCATCGTGTTGCGACACCGCTCGAGCTTTTGTTTGACCTGACATTTGTCATTGCGTTTGCACAGGCGGCGTCGCAGCTTGCACATGCCGTTGCCGAAGCGCACTACGGCTCGGGGTTGCTGAGTTTTGGATTTGCCGCGTTTGCCATCTGCTGGGCGTGGATCAATTTCTCGTGGTTCGCCTCGGCCTATGACACCGATGATTGGATATTTCGCCTGACGACAATGGTGCAGATGATCGGCGTGCTGATAGCTGCGCTGGGGTTGCCGCCGATGTTCGCATCGATAGAGAAAGGTGACCTTCTGGACAATAGGATCATGGTGCTGGGCTACGTGATCATGCGCGTGGCGATGGTATTTCAATGGCTGCGGGCGGCAAAGCAGGACCCAGCGCGTCGCAAAACCTGTTTGACCTATGCAAAAGCAATAACGCTTGCCCAGTTCGGCTGGGTGATCCTGATCTTTCTGGATTTTTCGATCGGTGTGACGGTTGCGATGTCGATCCTGTTCATAGTTGTCGAAATGACCGGCCCGTATCTCGCCGAACGCATCGACGGCGGCACGCCGTGGCACGCGCATCACATCGCCGAACGCTACAGCCTTTTCACGATCATCGCACTCGGCGAAGGCGTCGTGGGCACCGTCGCTACGCTATCCGCCGTCATCGAATCGCAGGGCTGGACCGTGGACGTTGCTCTCGTCGGCCTGGCCGGAATGGGCCTGACCTTCGGAATGTGGTGGGTATTTTTTATGCTGCCGTCGGGCCACGTCTTACACGCGAAACGGCAGAAATCGTTCGTCTGGGGCTACGGCTTGATGATCACGATCTCCTCGATCGTTGCAACGGGGGCCGGGCTGCATGTCGCCGCCTATTACATAGAACACAAAGCGAAGATCGGCCCGCTCGCAACCGTGCTGTCCGTAGCAATTCCGGTCAGCATCTTCCTCGCATCGATCTACGCGCTATATGCATATCTCGTCGAAAACTTCGACCGCTTTCACATCTTGCTCTTGAGCGGAACCGCCATCGTCATCGCACTAGCCATCACCGCCGCCGCGTTTGGGCTATCGACGCCGATCTGTCTTTTGATCCTAATGCTCGCCCCGGTCGTTACCGTCATCGGCTACGAAACTCTTGGCCATAAACGTCAGGCCAAAGTCCTTGAACGTCACAGTTAGCGATAAGCTCACCACCCCAGAATATAGGCAAACATCAGCGGGGTGACGATCGAGGCGTCGGATTCTACGATGAATTTTGGTGTTGTTGCTTCGAGTTTGCCCCAAGTGATCTTTTCGTTTGGGACGGCGCCGGAGTAGGAACCGTAAGAAGTCGTCGAGTCCGAGATCTGGCAGAAGTAGCCCCAGACGGGGACGTTTTCACGTTGGAGGTCCTGATGGAGCATCGGGACGACGCAGATCGGAAAATCGCCCGCGATGCCGCCGCCGATCTGGAAGAAACCGATGGTCGAATCATCGGCCGCGTTGCGTGTGTACCAATCGGCGAGCATCGTCATGTATTCGATGCCGGTCTTGACCGTGTGGACATTCTCAACGTCGCCGGTGATCACGTGTCCGGCGAACATATTGCCCATAGTCGAATCTTCCCAGCCGGGCACGACCATCGGCAGGTTCTTCTCCATCGCCGCGTACATCCACGAATCTTTCAGGTCGATCTGATAAAACTCTTCGAGCGATCCGTTTTGCAGGACCTGATACATGAATTCGTGCGGAAAATATCGTTGCCCTTCCGCCTCGGCGCGTGTCCAAACCTCGACCATCGCCTTCTCAAGCCGCCGCATCGCTTCGTGCTCGGGAATACAAGTGTCGGTCACGCGGTTCATATGGCGGTCGAGCAAACCTTGTTCATCCTGCGGAGTAAGGTCGCGATAATGCGGCACGCGTTCGTAAAAATCGTGCGCGACCAGATTAAAAAGGTCTTCCTCAAGATTGGCACCCGTGCACGAAATGATCTGCACCTTGTCTTGGCGGATCATCTCGGCGAGGCTCAGCCCCAGTTCCGCCGTCGACATCGCCCCGGCAAGCGTGATCATCATCTTCCCGCCGCCGTCAAGATGCCGTTTATAAGCCTCAGCCGCATCAATCAACGCGGCTGCGTTGAAGTGTCGATAGTGGTGTTTGATGAAACTGGTTATCTGGCCGTTCATAATCGCTTATTCTGCCTGCAGGTTTCTGCCGTCGCAAATGATCGCCGCCCGAAAAGCCTGCGTTTCGTCCTAAGAACCAAGCGGTGGAAGGGCATCCTCGATAATCAGCCCGTCGTATGCGAATGATACGTTGTCCGGCAGAAGCCGCGAGTCGCGCGCATGTAGGATGTCGTGATTCAGATGTGTCAGGAATGCCCTCCTGGGCCGCAGGTCCTCGATTATTGCGAGAGCCTCGTCAAGGCAAAGATGTGTCGAATGAGGCTTGATCCGGACACAGTCGAGTGCAAGTACGTCGAGATCGCGAAGGCCATCCATTGAACTGGTCGGTATTATCTTTAGGTCGGTCGCATAGGCGAAATCGTTAAATCTATAGGCGATAACGGGCAGCTTGCCGTGGATCACCTCGAGCGGCGTGATGGTCAGGTCTTCGCCGATCATGAATGGCGCGTTGTGATGGACAGTGTGCGGGATCAGCTTTGGCAGACCGCCACCGAAATGCGTCGGATCGAAGATGTATTGGAATATCCGTCGCAGGTCGGTCCACGCCGGTTCATTCGCAAAGATTGGCATCGGGCCATGTCTGAAGTTGAGCGGCCTGATGTCGTCGAGTCCGAAAACGTGATCGACATGGCAGTGCGTGATCAGCACGGCATCAAGATGGCTGATGCCGACTCGCAAGGCTTGCTGGCGAAAATCGCTCGATGTATCAATGAGCACCTTTTTGTCGCGATGTTCGATCAGCACGGAGACGCGCAGCCGCTTGTCCCTCGCGTCGTCTGACCGGCACGTCTCGCAATCGCACCCGATCGAGGGGACGCCGGTCGATGTGCCTGTGCCTAGGAACGTGAGCTTCATTACAGCGAGCCGCTACTTTTTGCCCAGGATATCGTCGCCCGAGAACTTGGCTGCGGCCTGGGCTTTCAGCTTCTCTTCGGTCGCTTTGACGATGTGGACATACTGCATACGCAGGTCGCTGAGGAGGCCGTCGAGCAGGCGCTGCTCCTGCGGGTGCAAGTTGCCGGCGGTCTTTTCCTTGATCATGCCCAACACGTCGAGCCAATACTTTCCGGTCTCTAGGTCGAGCGACCGTTTGCCGGTGGCCGGATGCGGGACGGCGCCGAGGGCAGCCGCCGCGTTGGTCGCAAGCGTTGACAGGAAATTGACGAAGCTCGCCGGGTCGTCTGCTCCGGGAATTTCGCCGTCAGCCTGGTCATCGACAGGAACTTCAGCTTGGGTGCGGCTTTCGACGTCCGACGGCTGCGGTCGCACGGGCTCGACTTGTTCGACCGGTGCTGCCGGCCTCTCAGGCTCGTCTAGCGAGACGCCGTCCTTTAACGAGCCGTCCGCGTTGAACTTGCGCCGGTCGGCGACCTTAAAATTGACCTCTTCGCGATCTTCTTCTTTTCCTATCATCGTCATAGTAGTAACCAAATCTTAACACCTTGCTGAAACCACTTTCCAGACTTGCTAGACTATCGCGTATGTCAGAACCATTCGATGAGCTTGTCGCCGTGATGGCCAGGCTGCGTGCCCCCGGCGGCTGCCCTTGGGATCATGAACAGACTTACGCATCACTCGCACAGTACCTTCTCGAAGAGGCGTACGAAACTTTTGACGCCATTCAAGAGGCCGACGCGACAGGCGACACTGCGAACTTGAAGGAGGAACTCGGCGATCTGCTGCTGCAAGTGATCTTTCACTCGACCATCGGGGCCGAACGCGCCGATTTTACGATCGACGACGTCTGCCGGGGCGTTACGCAGAAGCTGATCTTGCGGCATCCACACGTTTTTGGCGACAAACAGCTCGCACGAGCGCAGGACGTTCTCGATAACTGGGACCAGCTAAAGGCCGATGAGCGTGCGGCATCGGGAAAGGCCGAGAAGCCGAGCGATTCGATCCTCGACGACGTTCCGGTCCACTTTCCGGGCCTGCTCGAAGGCCTAAAACTCACCAAGCGGGCCGCCAAGGTCGGCTTTGACTGGCCCGACAAAGAACCGATCTTTGCAAAGCTCGATGAAGAGACCGCTGAGCTCCGCAGTGCCATTGAAAGCGGCGATGGCGAGGCGGTCGCGGAGGAGATCGGCGATCTGCTGTTTGTAATTGTCAATCTCGCTCGCCACCTCGACATCGAGCCCGAAACCGCTCTGAAGCGGACTAACCGAAAGTTTCGTTCGCGATTTAAGTTCGTCGAACGAGAACTAAAACGCCAGGGCCGAGCGCTCGACGATGCGAGTCTGGACGAGATGGATTCACTGTGGGATAAGGCCAAAGCGACAGGCGCCGGCTGATCTGGTGCCTTTCACTCTGCAAACATCTCATGCAGCCGTTCGATCAGTTCATGCTGCGTAGCCTTGCCAACTTTGCCGATGTGCTTTACCAAGCGGTCTTTCTCGACGGTGCGAAGCTGATCCAGGACGATCGAACGTTCGCTATTTAGGAGTTCGACGGGTATTCGTGTCGGGTATCTCTGGCCAGGGGCTGAGATCGGAGCGATCATCACAGAGCCGAGGTGTCGATTCATCTCATCGGGTGAGATAACGACGGCCGGCCTTGTATTTTTTGCATCGTTTGACGGCTCATCGTCGAGATTGACAAGATAGATGTCAAAACGGTTTACCATTGCCATTCCTTCTTATCAAACGTCGTGGTGCCCACGGCATCGAAGGCCTCGGTCTCGTCATTTTCGGCCATGGCTTGGAACGCCTCGTCCCAGCCGCTGCGAGGCCGTTGGATATTCCGGATAAGGATGCCCTCGGCGTGCATTTCGAGATCGACCTCGCCGGTAATACCACTTTCTTCGAGTAATATCTTCGGAATTCGAATGCCTTGCGAGTTACCGATCTGTATGATCTGGCATTTCATAATTACATCGTAATTACATTCGTTCTGCCCGTCAACCAATCCTGTCGATACCACCCATAAAGGGCCGCAGCGCCGACGGGACCGTGATCGAACCGTCCGCCTGCTGATAGTTCTCGATGATCGCGATCCACGTTCGCCCTACGGCCAAGCCGCTACCGTTGAGCGTGTGGACAAACTCGGGCTTGCCGCCACCCGCGCGGCGAAAGCGTGTATTCATCCGTCGTGCCTGAAAGTCGCCGCAATTCGAGCAGCTTGATATTTCACGAAATGTGTTTTGCGAGGGCAGCCACACCTCGATGTCATATGTTTTCCGAGCACCGAAGCCCATGTCGCCGGTGGATAGCACAACGGTTCGATATGGCAGCTCCAGCAATTGCAGGATGCGTTCGGCATCGGCGGTCAATTTCTCGTGCTCGGCTTCGGAGTCCTCAGGTCTGCAGAGCTTTACAAGTTCTACTTTCTCAAACTGATGCTGCCTGATCAGCCCTCGCGTATCGCGGCCGTAGCTGCCGGCCTCGCTGCGAAAGCACGGAGTGTATGCCGTGTAATACATCGGCAGGTGGGCCTCGTCGAGGATCTCGCCGGCGTGATAATTGGTCACAGGGACCTCGGCAGTCGGGATCAGTGCAAAGCCGCGCTCGTCCTTGATGTGAAAAAGGTCGTCCTCGAATTTTGGCAGTTGATTGGTGCCAAACAGGGCTTCGCGATTCACCAGAAACGGCGGTAGCGTCTCGGTATAGCCATGCTCTCGCGTTTGAACATCGAGCATGAAATTGACGAGCGCACGCTCCATCCGTGCTCCGGCTCCATTAAGTATGGCAAACCGTGCGCCGGCGATCTTCGCGGCGCGTTCGAGATCGAGGATGCCGAGAGCCGTGCCGAGATCGACGTGGTCCTTAACCTCAAAATCGAAGCTTCGTGCGGTGCCCCAGCGGCGAATTTCTTTGTTAGCCAATTCGTCCGGGCCGACCGGGACATCGTCGGCCGGAATGTTCGGCAATCCAGCAAGCAGGCCGTGCATGGCCGCGTCAGCCTCGTCGCGCAGGCGTTCAAGTTCGGCTTGCCTGTCCTTAAGGCCGGCGACCTCGGCCTTCTTGGCTTCGGCCTCACGGTTCTTTCCAGACTGCATCAACGCGCCGATCTCTTTGCTGGCGGCGTTTCGCTGTTGATTGACGGAATCGGCCTCGCCGTTCACGCGACGGCGTTCGGCGTCGAGATCGGTAAATCTGTCGAGGTCCGCCGTGGGAAAGCTGCGGTTTGCCAGCGCCGTGCGGACGGCGTCGATATTCTCCCTTACAAAGGTCAGGTCAAGCATTATTTGGCTATAGTAACGATGTAATTACAATGTTATCACCGAAAGTCGATGGCGACTAACCGGCTCCATTTAGATACCAGATAATAGATAATAACTCAGAGACACCATTATGTTTGTCTATCGGTTCCAACTAACCTAAAATCAATCCGTCGAATGTAGCAAACATCGCTATGGCAAACCAAATTCGCAAGGCTGTTTTTCCCGCCGCGGGCCTGGGGACGCGCTTTCTGCCGGCAACAAAGGCGAGCCCAAAGGAAATGCTCCCGCTCGTCGATAAGCCGCTGATCCAATACTCGGTCGAGGAAGCTGTCGCGAGCGGCATCGAATCGATCCTGATCGTCACGGGCCGCGACAAGACGGCTATCGAGGACCACTTTGACATCTCGTTCGAGATGGAGCAGATGCTCAAGGAACGCGGCAAGGACGATCTGCTTCGTGATGTCCACGCCGTATCCGAGATCGCCCGCATCAGCTATACGCGGCAGAAGCAGGCGTTGGGCCTTGGCCACGCGATCTATCAGGCAAAGGATTTCGCCGGTTCGGAGCCGTTTGCCGCTCTTCTCGCCGACGATATTGTCGATTCCGAGGTTCCCGCTCTCAAACAGATGATCGACGTCTATGAAAAATACGACGCACCGGTCATCGCAACGATGCAGGTCGCGGGCGAGGCGATCTCGCGATTTGGCGTCATTGATGCCGAAGAGGTCGAGCCAAATGTGTTTCGCATCCGCGATATGGTCGAAAAGCCGCCGTTTGCCGAGGCTCCCTCAGACCTTGCGATCATTGGCAGGTATATCTTTACGCCCGACATTTTTGCCGCGATCGAGCAGACCAAACCAGGCTCGGGCGGCGAGATCCAGATCACCGACGCAATGCGGATACTGCTCAAGGAGCGGCCTTTCTACGCGCTAAAGCTCGACGGCATAAGGCACGACGCAGGCGACAAGCTCGGCTTCCTGATCGCAACGGTCGAGTTTGCCCTGAAGCGTGACGACCTCGGCAGCGATTTCCGCGAATATCTCAAGAGTCTCCGCTTGGGCTGACCTCGCGCGTCCCTAGGATCATCTGAAGCACGATCAGCAATACAATGCCGACAGCCAGGACATAGAAGCCGGAGTGAAGGCTGCCGGTGCGGTCGGAAACAAGCCCTATCAGCCATGTGGATGAGGCGGCCCCGATCGTGCCGGCGACAAACATTGGCGTCGCCCGCCGTGTCGATGTGGGGCCAAATGTTCGCGAGAATCTGGCGACGTTTGTCGGAAAGATCCATGAGGTGCCAAAGCCGGCGGCGACTGCGCCGATGCTCAGGGACGCAACCGTCGAGGCCGACAGGACCAGCACCATTCCCGCGAGGACGATCGCAAGGCCTAGGAGCAGCATCCGATTCTCATTAAGGAAGCGAAACAGCACCGGCGCAAACGCGCGTCCCAGAACAAAGAACAGGAAATACAGGAACGTCGGCGACAGCCAGGCGAGCAGAGGCTGCCCTTCGACACGCTCAGTATAGGTCGTGATCCATCCGCCCATTCCACTCTCGAAGCCAACATGAATGAGGTTGAAGAGTGCGATCCCCCACGCGATGGGCATTGTCCAGATCGGCGCATCCCTTTGATCGTCCGGCGGTTCTTCGCCGGGCTTCGCTCGGCCCAGCCGGACGTTTGGCAGAATGATCATCGCGGACATGATGAGCGGAACCGCAAGTATCCATGTTGTCAGCCCGAGCGAATCGCGCGTCCCTGAAATATCGACAAAGGGCTTTGAGATGATCGCGCCCACGCCCCAGCAAAAATTCAGGATGCTCAGTGCCGATGCCGCGCGTCCCTGGCTCATATCGAGGATGAGCATGTTGATCGATGGCAGCGTCAGGCCGATGCCGAGCCCGTTGATAAGAAAGCCGCCAAGACATATCGAATAGCTGTCGGCATTGAGCAACATCAGGCCGACGGCCATCGACACGGTTCCCGCGACGGCCGCCGCTGAATAGTTGTTGCGGCGTGCAAGCCGGCTGCTGAGAAGCGTCCCTGAGATCGAGCCGGCAAATTGAGCCGGAAAGAAGTAGCTCATCTCGATATCACTCAGCGAAAAGTGCCGTGCCATGATCGGCAGCACCGGGCCGATCAGCACCGTCGCGATGCCCGAGAGAAAGAACATCACATGGAGCACGATCCGCATCAACTGCGACTCTTCGGGCTTCGGCATAAGAGGGTATTGTGACAACTTACGATTCGACCGCCAACTCTGGACATGGCTTTGCCTTCGTAATAACGGGCTTTTGTTCGCGTAAACTAGCGGTTTTCGTTAGAATCGGATTCGATGCCTTTTTCACGGATCGACGATGTGGTAAACGACATTCGCGACGGTCGAATGATCATTATTGTCGATGATGAGGACCGTGAGAACGAGGGCGACCTCGTTTGCGCGGCCGAAAAAGTGACGCCCGAGATCATCAACTTCATGGCCGTGCACGGCCGCGGGCTGATCTGCCTGCCGATGACCGAGGAGCGGTGTGACGAGCTTCAGCTTTTCCCGCAGGTGAGCGAGAACACGTCCAGCATGGGCACTGCGTTTACAACGTCGATCGAGGCGCGCGAGGGCGTGACGACGGGCATCTCGGCGGCGGACCGTGCAAAAACGATATTGACGGCAGTCGATCCACATTCGCGCGCGCTCGACCTTGCACGGCCCGGACATGTTTTTCCACTTCGTGCAAAGCGTGGCGGTGTGCTCGTGCGCGTCGGCCAGACCGAGGCAAGCGTAGATATCGCCCGCGTTGCCGGATTACAGCCGGCCGCGGTGATCTGCGAGATCATGAACGACGACGGCACGATGGCACGTCTGCCGGAGCTTGAGGTTTTCGCCGATAAACATGGATTAAAGATCATCTCGGTGGCCGATCTTGTTCGATATCGCGTCGAGCGGGAAACGCTCGTCCGGCGAGTCATCACGAGCGACCTGAATACGAGCTACGGCATCTTTAGAACGGTCATTTACGAGAACATCATTAATGGCGAGACGCATATTGCGTTGGTAATGGGTGATGTTTCAGGGACAACGGGGCCGACGCTGGTGCGCGTCCAAACCGAGAATGTGACCTTTGCGATGTTCGGAGCCCAAGCGGGCGAGGCCGCAGGGGCCATTCAAAACTCTCTCAAGACAATAGCCGATGAAGGTCGTGGCGTGCTGCTTTATCTAAGACAGCGCGACAATGATCTCGACCTCGTGAATCAGCTCAGGACGTATGCCCTGATGCAGGAACGCGGAGTCGGCCTCGATGAGGCACGGCAGGAAACCGGCTATGGCAAGGTCCACGATCACGGCATTGGCGCACAGATATTAAAGGACCTTGGCGTGAAGCAGATACGCCTACTGTCAAACCATCCGCCGCGTGTGGCGGCGCTTGAGGCGTTTGGGCTAGAGATCGTTGAGACCGTTAGGCTTTAAGAATGGCGAGCGACGAGCCAGACAGATCCGAAGGCGCACGGCGACGGTGGCCGTGGCGAATACCGCTGTTCTTGCTCGGTGGTATCGCGGCGACGATCCTTTTCGTGGCGCTTATTGGCATTATTCTCTACCAGACCGGTTATGTGAATAGTTATGTAAAGGACGCATTCACGGCCCGTTTGTCGGAGATGGGCATAGCCTTTTCGGCCGAGTCGTTTGACCTCAAAGCATCACCGCTCGAGCTACATATACGGGAAGCCGCGTTTAACGATAAGCTCACCGGCGAGAGGCTCTTTGCGATCCGCGAAGCGCATCTCGGCATGACGATCACTGATCTGTTTGCGTTGCGGCTAAAACGCGAGATCAGGATCGACACGACCGATATCACCGGTGCAGACGTGTGGATAACGTTTGATAAGAACGGACGGTCAAACTTCTCAAACCTCAAGCTTGTCGAGGACGAGGAAGGTGCGGCCGTGGATCTTCGATACGAGTCGGTGAAGTTTAGCCTGCGCGAGAGCGTCGTTCATTTTGGCGATCTCAAGCGAGATATTGCGGGTGACGCAAAGAACATTGTCTTTTTGCTTTCGCCGGTCGCGAGCCGATCAGGCAGTGATCCGCTGCGGTTTTCGTTCGACCTGACATCGACCGATTCGACCTTCACATACGACGAAAAAATGGTCGAGGACATCGACATTCGTGCTCAGGGCATTGCGGACGATAAGGGTGCGGACATCACCCGATTCGAACTCACGACACCGATCGGCAAGTCTACGCTCGCCGGCCGCCTGAACGATTGGGCCGCGCCGAAATATACCCTAGATATTGAATCAACGATCGACATGACGCAGGCATCGGCCGTTTTCATGACGGGGACGCAGTTGACGGGCGTCGGCAATTTCAAAGGCAAAGTTACGGGTGAAGGCGAGACGTATGCGATCGAAGGCACCGCCGGCAGCGAGGCGATGCGGATAGACGGCGTCTATCTGAAAGCCCTGAATGTCGAGGCGACCGTCGCCGGAACAAACACGAACTATGAGGCCAATGGCCGAGCGATCGCCGAGATGCTGACCTACGACGATTTTCGCGTCGATTGGCTCAAGATGGCAGGGAATGTTCGCGGCACGGGAACCGATCTGCGGTGGGTCGGCGAGCTCGATGCGGCGGCCGCCCGGGCCGGTGCACTATCGCTCGGCGGCCTGTTTCTAAAGGATGCGAGGGCTGAATTTCGCGACCGGCAGATCACGGCCGAGGCCGGCAGCGGCAGGACGCAGCGGTTCGGCGTCGGTGATACGGAATTCGAACTCCTTGCGGCCAGGAATCTGAAATTCAGCCGGCGCGACGGCGCCATCGACCTGTCGGCCCCAAGCGCAAGCGCAAGCTCATTTAAGGCAAAAGCCTACAGCCTCGGCGGCGTGACCGGCTCGAACATCCGTGTTAAGAATTCGAACCGACGGACCGATATCGATATCGATGGGCTGCGCTCTGACACGGGCACACTTGGCGGCACAAAGCTGCGTGGCCTCAAGGCTGACAAGTTTACCTTTACCGACGTGCCGGATTCGACGTCGGTGGCGGCAAAGAACTTTCGGGCAGATGGGATCGATACGGGCGATTTTCGCATTAATGGCCTCGAAGCTCCGCAGGTCGATCTAAACGACACGACAGCCGAGACGATCGTCTATTCCGACAGCGTCCGCGTCGCAAAGTTCGATACTGATGCGGCGGTGCTGGGCAGCCTGAACATCGGCGGCGTTCGGCTGACGATCAGGCAAGGCAGGGTCGAGGCCCGGTCGGATGACATTGACGCCGGAACGGTAGCAATTAAGAGGTCGGATACGATCGCGGACGGCGGAGAATTGAAAGGTGTGCGATTCGCCCGGCCGGTCTACATTCTCGAGCCGTCGGGCCGTTACCGCGCAACGGCCGATATGAGCATCGGCGGCGGCACACTCGGCAGCGTTGCATTGGGCGCAGCCACAGCGAAAGTCGACGCCTCGAACGACCGTGCTTCGATAGCCGACGTGACGGCGGCCGTGATGGACGGGCAGTTTGCCGGCGAAGCCGCAATTGGGATGAAATCACACATGTCATCCCATATCTTTGGCCGTTTCACCGACCTCGATGTCGCGAGGCTGATAGCCCTGCCTATGGGCCGCGTGACTCCGATAGATGGGCAGGCGACGGGCAGCATCGATCTCACGTTTGCGGGGACGGACCTTCGGACGGCGAGTGGAACGATAGGAGCTTCGGTAGCTGCGAACGCGGGCACTTCCGGCAGCGGGACCATTCCGGTCAGCGGGCAGATCAAGCTGAAGGCGACCAACGGGCTCTTTAACGTGGAGCAAGCCGACCTGCGATCCGCCAATAGCCGGCTGAACGCAACGGGGCGGCTCGACGCGAGACGCGACGACACGGACCTGGCTGTGACGATCCGTTCGACGGAGGCGAGCGAGATCGACAGGATGATGCGTGTGCTGAGCATTTCGCCTGAGTTTGAAGAGCAGCTCGATTCAATGCAGGTCCAGTTTGCCGGAAACCTGACGTTTGACGGAGCTGTGACGGGCAGCACGTCGAGCCTGACGATCACAGGGCCGCTGGCGGTGGACCGCGTTACCATGAGGGAGCGTGAATTGGGCAGTATCGCTACCGACATCGTTATCGCTCCTGCGGGCGTCGAACTGCGGAATGGCCGCCTCGCCGAATCGGGGGGCGGCAATGCGGCATTCACCGTCGTGATCCCTGCGTCGGGCATCAATAACACGACGGTCGATGCGACGCTTACTAACATCAATGCGGGGAATCTGCTAGCGGCGTTGCCGGTCGACCTGTCGGCTCGGATCCGCGACCTGAACGGGAATACATCGGGCCGCATCGATATCAAGGGCCTGCCGAACGAAGCAAGGGGTACGATCGATCTCGCGGCCCGGAATGGCACGCTCGCGGGCCATGCATTTGACGGCCTTCAGGTGAAGGCGGGCTTTGCAGGGACGCTCGTCGAGCTCGAACGGGCTGAGATCCGGGTTGCGACGGGCCGGCTTTCAGCAACCGGAAATTTTGATCGGGCGTCTGAGGCCTTCAATGTGGACCTGGCGGGGACGGCCGTGCCGCTGACGCTGGTGACGGCACTGCTGCCGCCTAGCGAGAGCATTCCGGTGATGACGGGCGACGTTAGCTTTACGGCCCGGGCGTCCGGAGTTTATTTCAGGACACAAACCTACAACATAGCCTTTAGCGGATCGGCCCCTGAGGTCGTTGTGACCGATAGTTCCATTGGACGGGTCGAGTTCTCGGGCCAGACAGTTGACCAGCAATTGACGGCCCAACTGAGTGCAGGCCTGAATGGCCGGCCGCAGGTGATCAATGCGTCAATCGACCTTCGTTCTGACAACATCCCGATGACGGCGACGACCGAGCTCCAACAGAGTCCGCTTGCTCCATTCCTCTCGTTTGTTCCACAGCTTAAAGGAGTGCCAATTACGGGCACAGGCACCGGCCGCGTCGAGGTGGCAGGCGACCTTGGCGTGATCAACGACAATGGTGAGCGGGCCGTCTCATGGACGAACCTGAGCGGGACGGCAACCTTCTCACAGCTTGCCCTTCAGATAAAGGACACGCCGCTGTCGGCGGCCGAACTGGTAGTGGTAAGATTCGACCCGAAGCGTATCGAGTTCGTGCAGGCAAAGTTCGCGGGCAGCGGGTCGAATATGACCATCGCAGGTTCAAAGGCCCTCGCCGACGGCGTCGAAAACAACCTCACGATCGACGGCCGTGTGAATCTAAATCTCCTAAATCTTGCTACGCGCGACACGTTCTTTGCGGGCTTTGCCGATACATCGGTGAGGCTCTTTGGGCTGAACTCTAACCCGCGGCTCACAGGGATATCGAATGTAGTGAACGGCTCGGTCGCGACGTTTCTCGGCTCAGATCGCTACTCGATGGAGCGCGTGCAGGCCCGCATCATTTTCACGTCCGATCAGGTAGAGCTCGAACAGGCGAGCGGATATCTCGGCGGAGGGCGATTCACGGCATCAGGCGGCGGATTGCTCGGCGCGGGACGCGGCCAGACGCTGTTTGATTCGCTGGCGATGCGATCGTTCCGCTTCTCGCTCGACGGGAACAACGTGACAGTGCCGCTGCCGAAGGACTTCCTGACAACGGGCGACGCCCAGCTTGAGGTGACGGGCATTCGCCGAAGCGCGGCCGAGAAGATCGAGATGACGGTGACGGGCCGCGTGCTCGCCCGCCGCAGCCTATATTCGAAGGACATCGACCTAGCCAACGTCGTCAGCTCGCGCCGCGATCCTGTGCTGACCTCGGGCGGCGGCGGAATAACGGCGCCGCGGTTTGATATCGTCATCGAGGGCCGCGATTCGCTTATCGTCAGAAACAATATCGCCGACCTGACCGCATCGGTATCCCTTGTGCTGACAGGCGACGCTAACAATCCAAGGCTGACCGGCCGCATCACTGCGAACAGCGGCACGATCCTATTTCGCAAGGATCGTTACGATATTCAGCGAGGCGTGCTCGAATTTCCGCCCGAGACGTCGATCGATCCGGTGGTCAATCTGCAGGCCGAGACCGATATCGCGGGCTATCAGGTGTTCGTTACATACAGCGGGCCGCTGCGCGATTCTGAGCTTGCGACAATGACGGTCCGCTCGAGCCCGGCACTGCCGCAGGCTGACGTTGTCTCGTTGATCACCACCGGAAGCCTCGCGAATACAGGCATGGGTATCCCGACATTTGCCGAAACAGGGATCAATACGGCGGCCGAGATCCTTACTGATACGATAGTCAATAATCCGGTTCGCAGGGCGACCGACAAGCTGTTCGGGTTGAATGTTTTTGAGATCGATCCGATCATCTCGGGTTCGCAGGCAAATCCCGGAGCTCGGCTGACGGTCGGCCGTCAGATCAATAACAACCTCAGAGTGACGTATTCTACAAATCTGTCGCAGGACCAGAACCAGGTACTCGCCTTTGAATATCGCGTATCAAACAAGCTCTCGCTCGTCGCCCAGTACGAACAGCGATCCCTGACGAATGTGACCCGTGACCGCGACAATTTCAGTTTTGAGGTGCGGTTTCGCAAGCGATTCTGAGCGCACGAATGCGGACGAGAAAGTACATTTATCTGGCTCTTCTGCTCGCATTTCTTGGCGCGGCAGCACCGTTGCCCGTCAACGCGCAGAGCCGGTTTGAGAAGCGGCGCTTGTCCCGTATAACGGTGGCCCTGCCGGGCGTCGATCCGGCGTCGCGCCAGGTGAAGGAATACACCGATATCGTCACCGATGTGCTCGGGCCCGTTTACTCAGCGCCGCGGATCAGGGAAGCGATCGAGGAGTTGTATTTTCGCGCACGGACGATCAATACGATCGCGGTGTCGGCTGAGATCGATGCGGCAGGCGACGTGCAGTTGACGTTCGATCTGCGGATGAAGACGCAGGCGTCGCGTGTCTCCATCGACGTGGCGGACGCGATCGGCGACGAGGTAACAGAGCAGGAATTGCGGTTTAAGCTCAACATTCTTACGGCCGGATCGGTCGTCACGGAGCAGGAGCTACAGAATAATGCGGACGAGATCCTCGCCTTTTTGCGTGAGCGGGGCTTCTTTCGGTCGACGGTGACATTTGAGCGGCAGCCGACAACTAATGCTGGTCAGACGGCGGTCGTATTTCGAGTCACGCCGGGCGCGCAGGCCAGGGTCGAGCGTTTCGAGGTCAACGTCACAGGACTTGAAAGCCCGATCGATGCCAACGCATTTAAGCTGAGGCCGGGCGGACTTTACTCTCGCGAACGTTTGACTACCGATGTCGGAATGATCAAGCGTGTGCTCCGTCAGGCCGATCTCTTGTCGCCGATGCTTGATGAACCGCGGGTGGTATTTGACGACGATACCAATACCGTCGCGGTCAGCCTAGGCGGGAAGGTAGGGCCAAAGGTCGAGGTCATTGTCGATACCGAAAAAGAAAAGGTCGGCCGCGGCACTGAGGTCAGGCTGCTGCCGATCAGGAGCGAGGGAACGCTCGACTTTTCGGCGATCATCGAGGGTGAGCGGCGGCTCGAGAACTATTATCAGGAACAGGGGTATTTCTTTGCTGATGTAGTTTCGGTATGTTCTGCGACGCCGCAGCTTCTCGATAACGAAGACAATCCGATCTCGAACGACACCGAGTTCCTTTGCTCATTCCTTGGCGGCGAGGACCTAATGGGCCGCCACATCACGGTCAAATACCGTGTCGATCTTAACCGCCGTTTGTCGCTCAACAAGCTCCGCATTCGTGGAACCGACGCGATAACGATCGAAGACGTGAGCAGCGTGCTTGGCTCGCAGGAGGCAAATGCGCTCGGCATCATCCCATATCTCGGCTACGGCCGCGGCTATACGAGCGAGGCCATCCTGGAAGAGGATGCGTCGACCATCCGGACGATCATGGCCGAACTCGGCTATCGCGACGCGGAGGTGCGGGCCACTCAGGGCGTATCTCCGGAAGGAGAGGAACTTATCATCACGTTCGTTGTCGAGGAGGGCACGCCATCGGTCGTGACGGATGTCAAAATATCCGGGAACTCGGCCATCCCGACTGACGAGTTGACGGCTGTGCTGCCCCAGCTGGTCGGGGGAAACTACTCGCGGGCCAGGGTTCGCAATGCGGTCAGAAAACTATCACAGTTTTATTCGGAGCGAGGATATTTTGATGCTCGCGTGACATCGTCGGTAACCGATCTGCCGGCACATTCGTCCGCAGCGCAGCGGGATGTCGGCGTTGAATTCAAGGTCGAGTACGAGGGGCAAAAGGTAGTGATCGGCCGCATCCTGATCGACGGCAACGAAAAGACCGAGCGCGATGCCTTGATGAAAACGCTCGCATTGAGCGAAGGCGAACTGCTTCGTTCGCCGGATATCTACGCGAGCGAGCAGAACCTTTATGGCACGGACGCCTTTTCGCGGGTCGCGATCAAACCGCAGCCGGCGGGCGAGGATGCTAACGGGAATCGCGTTTCGGACGTTCTGGTCAGCGTAGAAGAACAGCCTCCGCGGCTGATGTCATTCGGCGGAGGCTTCTCGACCGATCTCGGCCTTAGTGGATTTTTTGACATTCGCCATGTCAACCTGTTTGGCAAGCTGTGGCAGGGCGGAGCTCGTGTAAAAGTGAGCCAACGGCAGCAACTCGTCCAATTTGACCTAATCAACCCCCGCTTCATTCCGGACGGACGGAAGCGATTCTCGCCGCTGACGCTCTCGCTTCAGTATCAACGCGATACGACGGTGACACGGTTCTTCAGATCAGCATTTGATCGCGGCACGTTTGGGATCGTCCAGCGCGTGGACAAGAATGGCAATCCTATTGATGAATTTGGACGCAAGGTCGGCAGCCCGACGATCAACCGTGCCGCCTTTTCGGCGGAGACTAGCCGAACCATCAGCCGCAAGGACCGCAGCATCCTCTTTGTGCGATACCGATTTGAGGACGTCAGGCTCTACAACATCGAAAGCTTGTTGATCAAGGACCTTCTCCGGCCTGATGCGCAGAATCGGATATCGGGTCTTGGGGCCACATTTGTCCGTGATACGCGACGGAATTGTGCAGTGAAATATTCGCTGCTCGAACTCATAGACAAGGGCGAGCCGGCCGACAAATGCCGCTACAATGCATCAGATCCGACCAATGGTGACTATCTCACGGCAGATTACAACCTGTCGGTGCCGGCACTTGGCGCTAACGTGGGATTTCAGAAGTTTCAGGTCAGCTACAATCGATATTACACGTTCAAACGGACAACGCTGGCGGCGCGCGGCATCTTTGGCGCCGGACGTGTCTTCAAAGGCGGCGACCGATACACAGGATCACCGTTTTCGTTCCTTGATGGGCTGCTTCCCATCAGCGAACGGTTCTTTGCGGGTGGTGCAAATACCCTGCGAGGCTTCGATTTCGAAGAGGCCGGGCCGCGGGTGGTCATTGTCCCGACCGGCAGATTCTTTAACAGCAGCGGGCAAGAAGTGTTTCTAGATCCGTTCACGATCCCGTTCGGCGGGAATGCGATAGCGGTTTTGAATCTCGAGGCTCGAATACCGCTGACGCGGTCGATCAGGGCGGTGCCCTTTTATGACGGCGGAAATGTGTTTAGAAAGTCGAGTGATATATTTAGGCGTCCCGACATCGCTCCCGGCGACATCGCCGGATACAACCAACGGGCTTTTTGGACGCATTCGGCCGGCCTCGGCCTGCGGGTAAAAACGCCCGTAGGCGGCGAGTTTGGTGTCGATTACGGCTATCTGCTCAATCCGCCTACATTCCTCATTCCGCAGACGATGGGGCCGCCGACAGGCTATCGGCTAAAGCAGGGCCACTTTCATTTTCGATTTTCGCAGGCCTTTTAGTTGACCGCGTCGGAGGCGACGACGTGACGTTCATCAAGTTCTACGATGAGGCTGCCGGAACTTTCGGTGCGGCCCTGGACCGCAGCGGGCGCATCGGCCCTCGTTAGTCCGCGCATTCCGGCAAACTTCTTACGCATCATTTTTCGGCTATACATTGCCTTATCGGCAGCGATGACCATCTGGTCAAAGGTCTCGCCGCCGCGTGTGTAGCCGGCTCCGCCGAGGCTGACGCCGACCGAGGCCTCCCGGCCGTTGGCCGTCAACCGGAACTGCGAGACCGCTTGCTCGATGCGATCACACAAGTCGGCGACGTCCTGCGCCGATGTCTCGGGGATCAGGGCGACGAACTCATCACCGCCATATCGAGCCAGAAAATCGTAGTCGCGAAGCTGTTCCTTGATCACCTTGCCGACCTCACGGAGCATCTGGTCGCCGACCTTGTGGCCAAAATTGTCGTTCACCAGTTTGAATCCGTCGAGGTCGAGCATCAGAAGCTGAAAACTGTTCTCGTTGCGCTTGGCACGGGCCACTTCCTTCTCAAACTGCATCTGCAGGCTGCGTGCATTTGGCAGGCCGGTCATCGGGTCCGTTAGGGCGTATCTTTTTGTCTCGCTATGCTTGAGCGATTTGCTGATGGCGTCAGACGCGATGCGAGATATCGTTTCGAGCAAACGGATGTGCTCCTCGCCGTATGCCTCGAGCTCGGCGGAGTAAAGCGTGATAGCGCCGATCAACTCGTCGTCGGCCAGGAGCGGGACTGAGGCAATGGCCGAGAAACAGCCGGCGAGCTCGACCTGCGAATAGGCAAAGTCAAGATCCGGGTCTACGTTATAAGCGGTCTCTCGCGACCGCATGGCGAAGCCTGAGACGCCCTGCCCGATCCGCATCTGCCGTGAGAGCATCGCATTCGCCGCATGGCCTTCGGCATGTACGGCGGTGGCTACGGCGCGTTCCGGGTCAGACAGGTAGACGGCACACGTGTCGAAGGGAACAAATTCCGAGACCTTCTCGGCAAACAGAGCCAGCGTCTGCTCGAGGGTGACGCGCGACCCAAACTCGCGGGCCAGTTCGTAGAGGCTGAATACTTCTCGATTGGCGAGTTTGATCTGCTCGACGAAGCATTGCTGGCCGCTTCGGTGGGCAAGGTCCTGCTCTTCGCCGTATGAGAGGCCTTCGGCGGCCAACTCTGCTTCAAATGCCGTCAGATGCCGCAGCAATGTTGAGACGACCAGCGGGTCAAATCGTTTGCCTGACTCAGTTTGGATCGCCTTTCGGGCGTCCTCGCGCGAGAGCCCCGCGCGATATGGCCTTGCTCCGCGCATGGTGTCAAAGGCATCTGCAACGGAGAGTATCCTGGCCGTGATAGGGATGTCATCGCCCTTGAGGCCGGCGGGATATCCGCTGCCGTCCCAGCATTCGTGATGATATCGAACGGTCGGAACGACGGGATGGTCAAAGCCGACTTTTTCGAGGATCGACGCGCCGACATCCGAGTGGATCTTGGTCTTTTCAAGCTCAGCCGGCGTGAGGTCTCCGGGTTTGTTGAGAATGTGGTCGGGAACGGCGAGCTTGCCGATATCATG
>CAZMQR010000008.1:0-19963 GCA_964568325.1 uncultured Chloracidobacterium sp.
AAACCACGTGACAACTGCTGCAGCCGGACGAGCGGTAATCGCCCGCCTGATCGTTAGTCCCGAGAAAATTTGAAGTTGGATCGAGTAGGCGGGTCTTTTGCAGGCCCAAATAGACCGGATCGGTCCGGTTATTCGTTCCGAGTCCGCGCGGACTGAGGCCTTTGTCGGGTTTTCCGTTCTCCTCGTCCTTGTCGGGCAAGCCGACCTCGAGCCGACGCTTTCCGCCGCGTTCGAATACGCGAAGGATATTGCCCGGCTGAGAAAGTTCCCATCGCGGCAGCGGATCGAGAAAGGGCAGGCGGCCTTTCTTCATCTGCTCCTCATGGCTTGGCGGCGGTTCGGCGAGCAGGGACTGGGATACGCCGTTCTCGCTGTAGCTTTCGCCGAAGCGAGCATCCTTCAGGTGATAACCGCTGTTGTTATAGAGGGCGGCGCCCCACAGCATCGCACCGTGGGCCATCATGCTGCGCGACGCCGCACGGTTCTCGTCGGAATGACATTCGCCGCACGATTGGCCGACCACACGAAAATCGCCCGGATTGATGAATCGAACGAATTCACGGCTTTCCTTCGCGAGTAGAGTGTTTGTCCTTTCGGGATTGCGGCTTGAGCATTCGCCATTTTCCTTGCAGCCCCACGCTTTTGGGTAACGTGGCCGGACGTGAGCATCCTTTGAGGTCGTGGCGGCCGGATTCCCGCCATGGCACGATGTGCAGGTCAGGCCCATCGCATCTTTGCCCTCGGCGTCGATCTTGTCAAAAACATCGCCACGGTTGTTGTATCGATGCATCGGCTCGATATTGTTGTGGCATTTGACACAGCCTTCGAGCTGAGTCTGTTGCGGTAGGTTCGCCGGCACGTCCGGCTGTTGGCGAGGTGCCGCTGGAGGGTCTTCGGCGAGCGTCGCGTGCGTTTCATTCCGCCATAGTGCTGCTGCCAGGAAGCACAAAAAGGCCAGCATGATAACAAGTTTCATGCGTTCGCTTGTGATAGCTGCTGTCCTCATTTCGAAAACCTCATAGCGTTAGAAGATCAGTTTCATCTGGCTGAATACCGAATACTGCGGCTTGCTCGGATTCACGACCGTTCCCGTACAAAAGTTTGGGACTGGGCAATTTGCCGTTCGGTTCGTATAGATATCCCTGAAGCCCTTTCCTGCAAGGAACATGCTGCCGCCGAATGTGAAGGTGACATTGTTTATCAGAAATGGCCTATATATCACGCCGAGGCTTAGGTCATAACCGATCTCCTTGCGGACGTTGGGCTGAAGCAGCACGTACTCGAGCGGTTCGGTCCGATGAAATCGCAAATAGTTCGCGTTAAAGACCGTCTTCAGCGTTTGGGTCAACTCGGCATCGACACCGGCGTTGTAGATAAATATGCCGGGATTAACGAAGTTCGCCTGCCCTTCGGTCTTACTCGACCGCAGCGTCGGCAACAGGCTGTTGGGCTGGACGAGTCCGATCTCGGTCGAGACGAGCCTGATCCCCTGGCGGTTCCAATAGGAGAATTGTCCACCGGCAAAATTTGGGTCGTCCAAGATCGCGTCAAAGCCAGTGGCCCGATCGTCCGTCGGGTCACTGTCGCCCGATGCAAAGAACGCCGAAAGCTTAAACCTCAGCCAATCGCGATCAAGCGATGCTTCAAGGGCTGCCATGTGAGCCCTGACATCGACCTTGCGGCCGGCTATAGGATTGAAATCGTCCTCGCCAAAGGCGAAATAGTAATGATTTGAGAGGTTTAACAGGCCGATGTGGCCGTCACCATTGAAACCGACATACCCGGCCTTGATGTTATGCTGCCGAGCGCTTCCGACGAGGGCCGGCCGCACCAGAAAGCCATTCGTATCATAATGAATATCGCCGCGGTCGTCGTTATAGGCGCCGATCAGTTCGACAGTGTAGCCCTTCGTCAAGAAATCCTGACGGAACAGGTTGCCGATGAATACGTTCTGTTTGCGAAATTCGAATGCGTTCAGGTTGCTGTTCGTGTCTTTTTCGAGCTGATGAAACCAGGCTGCGTTGAACTGATACTTGTTGTTGCCGAATCCGCCGAAGATGCGGGCACCGAGGTTATTGTCAGTAAACAGAAACCCACGAAAGTCGGCATTGAATGGCTGTATGCCGGCTCTGATCGACACGAAATCATAATTCTTGTTCGTGTCGGCGATCTTGACCTCGCCAAATGCCTCCTCGAGCGAAACGTGAAAATCGGTTCGTGTCGTGCCGCGCCTTACGTCGATGTTGACGATCCCGTTCTCGCGGGCATTGAGATAGTTTGGCACGCTGAAGGTCGGCGATATCTTGATGGCCCAAGTGCGCGGCCTGAACACGGTCTGTCCCTTGAATAGCTCAAACGAGACCTGAAGCGTCTGGTTGAACGAGAAACTCTCAGGCCGTCCAAAAAAGTTATTGCTGTTAGGGTTGGCCGAACTGACGTTGTTCCCTGATGGCGTCCGTCGCTGTTCGACGGCGGTTGTGCTGACGGCCGACAGAATGAAGAAGATATCGTCGCCGATTATCGGCTTGTCGCCTTTTAACTTGTTCTGGTCGTATGGGTTGTACCATTTGCCGCGACGGAACGGAATATCACGCCCACGCGCTCCCTTATCGCCGTAACGGTCGTACTCGGGGAACTCAAACCGCCATCGGTCACGGGCCTCACGGCGATCAGCCTTTGCTTCGGGTTTTGGTTCGCCCGGCTTAGCCGTCGCCTCGGCACCCGGATCGACGACAGCAAAGTCGATCTTTCGGTCGCCATTGTCGATGATGACATTCTCGAGCGTGCGACAGGCCTTTTTTGCCTCGTCACAGATGATATTTACAAAAACGCCATACTCCGCCGCTTTGCCGCGATCAAACCTGGCTTCGTAGGGTGGCCCGGCCGTAATTCGGTAGGCGCCTGCCCTCAGCCGCAACGTGTAGCTGCCAGTCTTATCAGTTCTTTTTGTGATGACGACAGAGGTGGTCTGATCTGTGACAAGGACTGTAACGCCCGGCATTGGCTTCCCATCGTTATCCAACACCTTTCCCGAGAGCCGTCCACCGAGATCTTGTGCGACCAAGGCAATCGAGGCCACGGCCATGGTAGCCAACGTGCCTACAAGCCTGAGGTAGCTCGACCGCATAATGCCCTTCACCAATTCAGTTTATTTCCGGAGTTCGTTGCCTGTCTTTGTAACACATATGGCCGGCAAAGACAAATTTTTGATCGGATGGCAGCCATAATGCGCTTGTTTAGACCTTCAGGGCTATTCGGTCATTTTGCATAGATCTGCGTCGACTGTCTTCGGTTGAGATCACGCAAAACTATCGATTGACATCACGGAATTTAACATTGTATTATGAAGTGTCAACGATGTTGAACGCATCGTTGACCTTGAGTCTCTTCTGTCATTTTGACCCGATGACGACGCCTTCCCGGGCTCCTTGTCACTCGGGCTTCCTGGAGAATAACGAAACTAAATGTCAGCAAAGCTTGGAGAGATCCTCGTCCGCGAGAACCTGATCACGTCGGCGCAACTCAAGGAGACGCTTGAGTACCAGCGTGCTAATGGCGGACGCTTGGGGTCAAATCTCGTAAAACTCGGCTACATTTCCGACGACGTCGTGACAGCCGTTCTATCACGGCAATACGGCGTGCCGTCGATCAACCTTGACCTCTTTCAGATCGAGAGTGAGGTGATAAAGCTCATCAGCGAAGACGTCGCCATTAAGTATTCCGTTCTGCCGATATCAAAGGTCGGTGCGACGCTGACCTTGGCGATGGCCGACCCGACAAATGTCTTTGCGATGGACGACATCAAGTTCATGACGGGGCTGAATGTCGAGCCGGTGATCGCGTCTGAGACATCGATCCAGCTTGCGATAGCCAAGTATTACAGTGGCTCTACCGAGATCGACATCTTTGATGCTGCCTTCGCGATCGAGGCAGAAAAAGCTGCAACGAACGGCAGCAACGGGCTTCATCTGAACGGCGGCGCGGCCATTGGTACGGCTGACAAGCTGAATGCGGCGGATCTGGATGTTTCGCTAGATCGGTTTCAGTTTGACCACCACGAAGGTGAGGATTTTGAGCTTGTCGAAGAGAATGAGGAGATCGACCTGGCGGCGCTTGCTCGCGCAAGCGAGGATGCTCCCGTCGTCCGGCTCGTAAATGTTCTGCTGGTTGACAGTCTTCGCCGAGGGGCGTCGGACATACACGTCGAGCCGTATGAGAAAGACTTTCGCATCCGGTTTCGCATTGACGGCGTCCTCTACGATGTGATGCATCCACCGCTCAAGATCCGCGACCCGCTCATCTCGCGATTGAAGATCATGTCGAAACTCGACATATCCGAGAAGCGCTTGCCGCAGGACGGACGCATCAAGATCAAGGTCAAGGTCGACAACCGTTCGCGCGAACTCGATTTTCGCGTTTCGACGCTGCCGACACTCTTTGGCGAAAAGGTCGTGCTCCGCTTGCTCGATAAGGACAAGCTGATGCTCGATATGACCAAGCTTGGGTTTGAGCCGGAAAGCCTCGAAAAATTCAAACGGGCGATCGCGAATCCTTACGGCATGGTGCTTGTCACCGGGCCAACCGGTTCGGGTAAGACCAACACGCTTTATTCGGCGCTGCAGTCGCTGAATACGTCTGAGACCAATATCATGACGGCCGAGGACCCGGTCGAATTTAACCTTCAGGGCATCAACCAGGTCCAGATGAAGGAACAGATCGGGCTGAATTTTGCTGCTGCGCTCCGATCGTTCCTGCGTCAGGATCCGAACATCGTGCTAGTCGGCGAGATACGTGATTTTGAGACTGCTGAGATCGCGATCAAGGCTGCATTGACGGGCCACCTTGTGCTTTCCACGCTGCACACGAATGATGCACCATCGACCGTCTCTCGACTTGTGAACATGGGCATCGAGCCGTTTCTCGTTGCGACATCGGTCAACATCATTCAGGCGCAGCGGCTGATCCGCCGGATCTGCAGCGAATGCAAAGAGGATTATCACGTGCCGGTCGAAGGCCTCGTCGAGATCGGTTTCAACAAGGATGAGGCCTCGTCGCTCAAGCTCTACAAGGGTCGCGGTTGTGCGACTTGTAATAATACGGGGTTCAAAGGCCGAGTTGGCCTATACGAGGTTATGGAGATCACGGACGAACTCCGCGAACTCATTATCATTGGCGCAAGCGCAATGGAATTACGGAGAAAAGCGATAGAACTCGGGATGATAACGCTTCGCGAATCTGGCCTGTGCAAGATACGCGAAGGCATTACGACCATTGAGGAGGTCGTGAAAGAAACCGTCCTATAGGAAGTCTGGAGGAAATATGTTGTTCAGGTCAATCGCATTATCATTGGCACTTTTGATCGGTGGAGCGACGATCATTCCGCTCGCGACCGAACTAGCTGAGGCCGGGCAGCGCAAGCCAAAGAAAAAGAAAAGATACTGGCGCGGCGTCAAGAAGTATTCCAAGCGCTGGTGGCAGCTCTATCGAGCCCAGGAGCGGAGAAAGAAGCTCCGAGCAAAGAAAAGGCGCGCACTTCGTTTGCGGCAGCTTCGTCTGGCCAAGGCCCGATCGACGCAGCCGTCGCGCACACGGGATTCAGGGCGTTCGACTGGAACCAAGGTGTACAAACCCGACGCTTCGCCCCAAACTGTCCTGCCGTCCGGCGACCCGGCACCGGCGGGATGGCGTCAGGCGACCGTTTCACCGGCCGAACTTCAGTTTCGCGTTGACAATTCTTCGGGTGCTCAGGTTGGTTCGGCATCTATCTCAGTTGTCGGTCCGGCCCTAATGCCCGGAGCGTATGATCGCAAGTCCGTCGGCGGCGTTGCCACGACCGCCCTGAGGCGTGATGTGATCGACCGCATGATCCGCGAGAATGGCTGGGTCGTCAATGACTACCAAAAGGACGTCGCCGGCCAGTCCGTTTACGTCGTCGTAGCACAATCACAGGCACGCAACGGCCAGGTGCAGTCGCGTATGTTCTATTTCACCGAGGTTGAAGGCAAGATCTACAGCGTCGCAACCAATTCGCCGATGCAGGAGGCCGAACGGCTGGCCGACGAATCGGAGAAGGTGATCAACTCTCTCAAATCACGTGTCCGCTCGACCCAGCGGGCGTCTAACTAACCAGAGGCCGCTCCCACTTTAAACTTATGAACCACGAACCATCAGCCGCCGATTCAGGCATCACACTGCCCGACCTGCTTCGGAAAATGACCGAGATGGGCGGATCCGACCTGCACCTCTCGACAAACTCCGCACCGCAGGTGCGTGTCCACGGCCACCTCTCTCCATTGCCGGGCTACGCGGCGCTGACACCGTCCGACACGAAACGCCTCGCATATTCCGTGCTTACGGACGCGCAGAAGCACCGATTTGAGGAAAATCTGGAACTCGACTTCTCGTTCGGCCTGAAGGGAATGTCGCGGTTCCGTGCCAATCTGTTCAATCAGAAAGGTGCCGTCGGCGCTGTGTTCCGTGCGATTCCCTACGAGATCAAGACGTTTGACGCGCTCGGTCTTCCCTCGGTCGTGTCCGATATGTGCAAGAAGCCGCGTGGGTTGATCCTTGTCACCGGGCCCACCGGTTCGGGTAAGTCTACGACGCTCGCGTCGATGGTGGACAAGATCAATATCGACCGTCACGATCACATTCTGACGATCGAGGATCCGATCGAATTCCTCCATAACCACAAGAACTGCGTCGTTAATCAACGCGAGGTCGCTGCCGATACGCATTCGTTTGGTGCGGCCTTGAGAACGGCTCTCCGTCAGGATCCGGACGTGGTGCTTGTAGGCGAAATGCGGGATCTCGAGACGATCGAGATGGCACTCCGTATTGCCGAAACGGGCCACCTGACGTTTGCGACCCTACACACAAATTCGGCCTACTCGACGATCAACCGCATCATCGACGTCTTTCCGGCCGAGCAGCAGGCACAAGTCAGAACGCAGCTTTCCCTCGTGCTCGAAGGCATCATGTGCCAGGCGCTGCTGCCAAAGGCCTCGGGCGACGGCCGATGCATGGCACTGGAAATTCTGGTCCCAAATTCCGCCATCCGCAATCTCATACGCGAGGACAAGATCCACCAGATCTACTCGATGATGCAGACCGGCCAGGACAAGTTTGGGATGCAGACCTTTAACCAGTCGCTCGCCACGCTTTACCACAAGCGGCAGATCACGCTCGAGGTCGCTATGCAGCGTTCGTCAAATCCTGACGAGCTAAAAGAGTTGATCGAACGCGGCAGCGGCCTCAACGATGCCTACGGCGGCCGTGTCAGGCCCAATGCCCCGCACACCGCCGGCAGCCCTTACGCACAGGGCCGCCCGATCGGTGAACGCCCGCGACCCTAATCAATTCTCAATTACGGAGTAACCATGCCAACATTTGTATTTAAGGGAAGAAATCGGCTCAACGAACTGATCGCGGGCGAACGCGATGCAGCAAGTCAGGACGAACTGCGTGCTTTGCTCAGGCGCGAACAGATCATCGTGACGCAGGCGTCGGAGAAGGGCCGCGAAATATCGATCCCGAAGCTGGGACGCCGCAAGAAGGTCAAGGCCAAGGAATTGGCTGTCTTTACGCGGCAATTTTCGGTAATGATCGATGCCGGACTGCCGCTTGTGCAGTGTCTCGACATCCTCGCCGAGCAGCAGCAGAACGCTTTCTTTAAGGACGTGCTCCGACAGGTAAGGCAGAACGTGGAAGAAGGCTCCACGCTCTTTGCCGCGCTCGAACGCCATCCTAAGGTATTCGACAATCTCTACACGCATATGGTCGAGGCCGGTGAAACTGGCGGTGTGCTCGACCTGATCCTCCAGCGTCTCGCGACGCTCATCGAGAAGGTCGTCAAACTCAAGCGAAGCATCGTCTCGGCATCGATCTATCCGGCCGCCGTCGTAGCGGTCGCCATTGGAGCGATAGCGGTCATCATGATCGTAGTGATCCCGCAGTTTGAGCAGATATTCCTTGGCCTCTTGGGGCCGGGCGAAGCGTTGCCTCTGCCGACACGCATCGTGATGGGAATAAGCGGGTTTCTCGCCGGGTGGGGCGGCCTCGCAACGCTGGTCACATTGATAGCGTCAGGCGTCGGGCTTCGATTCTATTACAGGACCCCAAAGGGCCGCTGGCAGATCGACAAACTTTTACTAAAGCTGCCCATCTTTGGTCCGATCATCCGAAAGATAGCGGTTGCACGTTTCTCACGGATCCTTTCAACGCTGCTCTCATCCGGCGTGCCTATTCTGCAGTCGCTTGATATCACCGCCAAAACGGCCGGTAACGTGCTGGTCGAGGACGCGATCCTCAAGGTCCGTGCGGGCGTAGAGCGTGGTGAGAACTTTGTCGATCCGCTCAAGGCAACCGACGTCTTTCCGCACATGGTCGGCCAGATGGTCGGCGTGGGGGAACAGACCGGTGCACTCGACGCGATGCTGTCAAAGATCGCCGATTTCTACGAAGATGAGGTCGATACGGCGATAGCCGACCTCCTCGCGATGATCGAACCGGTCCTGATCGCCTTCCTCGGCGTAACGATAGGATCGATCGTCATCTCGATGTACCTACCGCTCTTCACCCTCATCGGAAAACTCTCCGGCGGAGCGAAGTAGTCTGCTTTCACAGGAATTGAGAAGGGTGCCCAAACGCGGCACCCTTTTCTGGTTTTATCATCTGCTCTATGTATTTTGCGATCACATCGGTTTCGAGATTAACTTGGTCGCCGGGCGTGAGTGATGCGAGATTGGTCGATTGCCACGTTTTTGGGATGACCGCGATGTCGAGGTGATCGTCGGCGAGCGAGGCGATGGTGAGGCTGATGCCTTCGACGGCGACGGAGCCTTTGTGAACGAAGTAGCGGGCGAATTCAGGTGGAAAGCCGATCCGCACGGTCCAGTAATCGCCGTCGGCGGTGGCCGAGATGAATGTCCCGCGACCGTCAACGTGGCCCTGGACGATGTGGCCGCTGAAGCGGGTCGTCGGCAGCATCGCTCGTTCGAGATTGACGGGGGAACCTGCCTTTAGGGTGCCGAGCGTTGTTCGATCTAATGTCTCAGGCGAGACGTCTGCTGAAAATGATCCCGGCGAAACATCGAGGGCGGTCAGGCAGACGCCGTTGACGGCGACGGAATGACCATTGGCAAGGTCGCTTGTGACGATGCTTGCCGCGACATGCAGACGCGCTCCAGCCGGTAACGGTGTAAGTGACGCGACCGAGCCTAGCTCTTCAATGATGCCCGTGAACAATACTTGCTAACCTAGAACCAGGGTTTCTTGTTTTGAACGTAAGTGCGGACGAACTCCTCATCTGATTTGGTCAGATACATTATCCCTTCAACGATGCCGACGATGCTCACGGCCATCGGAATGAATACTCCGACACCACATGTGATGAATGTAATCACGAGGCCGATGAGATATGCCGACAGCATGATAATACCCTCGTTCTGATAGCCGAGGATAAACTTATGGACGCCAAATCCACCGAGCAATAGCCCACATATCCCGGCAGCGATCTTCTTGTCGGCCCCCGGCAGCTTTTGTCCGTGCATCTGCTGGATCGGCATGCCGACCTGTGGAAGCGATGTGCCGCAATTTGTGCAAAGACCCGTGCCGGCCAGGTTCTGTGATCGGCAATTGGGGCAGGTAACGTATGTTGTCGCCATGAAAGTCCTCCTCTAATGTTAGCCAGTTTACATCATCTGGTGCAGATGCGTTTATCTGAACGTCTCACACCGCCGCATGTCCCCGGACTGAGCCCCGCGGGTGAACCACTCGATGCGTTGCTTGGACGAGCCGTGGGTGAACGAATCAGGAACGACGTAGCCTTGCGTGCGTTTTTGGATCATATCGTCGCCGACGGCTGCAGCGGCGCGGATTGCCTCTTCCGCATCGCCGGTCTCGATGCGGTTTTGCTTGGCGGTAAAGTTCGCCCAGACGCCGGCGTAGCAGTCAGCCTGAAGTTCCAGGGCGACTGAGAGCCGGTTATTCTGGCCGGCGCTCTGGACGCGGTCCATGATGCCGGTGAGATTCTGGATATGATGACCGAATTCATGAGCGATAACGTAGGCCTGGGCGAAATCTCCCGGGGCTTTGAACTCTCGCTTGAGCTCATCGAAGAACGCAAAATCAAGATACAGGTTGTGGTCGCCGGGACAATAGAACGGGCCGCTCGCCGCCGTAGCATAACCACACGCGGATGACACCTGACCTGAAAACAGGACCAGCTTCGGGTCCTGATAGCGGACCCGCGGGTTCTGTTCAGGCAGAATGCGTCGCCAGCCGTCCTCGAGATTGCCCATAATGGCGCCGACGAACTGCCGCTGTTCGTCCTGCGTCACGGCCTTGTTCGCCGCCTGGCCGGGCGGCGGAACCTCACCACCGGATGGACCGCCTTGATTGATGAACTGGCTCGGATCACCGCCGCACAGATAGATCGCCAGTGCGATGACAAGGACGCCGAGGCCGCCTCCACCGATCATTGCCGGGCCGCCGAGGCCGCGTCGATCCTCGATATTTGTGCTCTGCCGCTGATCTCTCCAACGCATAGGTCATGTCCCCTTACTTCATTTTACGAAGCGATTCTAGCACCGTTCGGGGTCGGCGACTAAGGAAAAATCGGATAGTTGGCTCATTTGAGATAACTTCTTGACAGATACGAATTTAGAGGACTATTATTCATAGCACGCTTTACTTAGGTTTTCTCACCTCAGTTTCCGACCGACAGGAGGAAGTATGATCAAACTGGATATCGTCAATCTGGTCGCGGACCGAACGGGCGTGCCAAAACAGAAGGCCGAGCAGGTTGTGGATTCGCTTTTTGAGGCGATGAAAGAGGCCCTGGCCAAGGGAAATCGGATCGAGCTGCGCGGCTTCGGCGTCTTTGTCGTAAAGGCGCGCAAGCGCGGCGTCGGCCGCAATCCGCGGACCGGCACCGAGGTGCCGATACCGGCAGGCAAGACCATCAGGTTCAAGCCGGGCAAGGAGCTTTCGGCCAAGACCGTAGGATAAGCTGATCATAGTATTCTTGCATCGCAGAAGCGCGAGGTTGCGGCCAGCCTTGCGGTTCTGCGATTCTTTGCTTAGATGACCGAACCGGAATCTCTCGACGCTCTCTACCGTGATCGTCCAGTTCTAAGACCCACGAAACGCACTTACGCGAGGCACTTGCTCCTGTTGTTGGCCACGCTCTGCACGGCGACCATTGCAGGGACGATGTTTCCATTCGGCCCAATCGATATGTTTCCGGCCGACGATCCGCAGACAGCGTCGGAGTTCTTTAGTTTTCTGGCGTCGCTGCCGGTGAGATATCTTGTGATGATCTGGACGGCCGTCCAGATGATCCTCGACAATTGGGAGCTTTTGAGACACGGCCTAAGCTTTTCACTGTCGCTGTTGTTCATCCTGATCAGTCACGAGATGGGCCATTATGTTGCGTGCCGCATCTATCGCGTTGACGCGACACTGCCATTCTTTATTCCGACGCCGCCGATGCTCGGGCCGGCCGGGACGTTCGGAGCATTTATCAAGATACTCTCGCCGATGCCGTCGAGGCGGGCCGTATTTGACATCGGCGTGGCCGGGCCGATCGCCGGCTTTATCGCGCTGATACCGATCGCCTTGATCGGTCTTGCGACAATGCAGACGATACCGCCTGATCAGCTTGTTGACAGGCAAGGGATGCTTACCTTTACGGATCCTCTGCTAATGCGGTTTTTGTCAATGCTGTTCGGGATCGACCTTCAGCTTGGTGTCGGTAACGCATTCTATTTTGCGGCTTGGGTGGGCCTGCTCGTGACGGCCCTTAACCTCATCCCGTCAGGCCAGCTCGACGGCGGGCACGCGATCTATGCGGTGCTGGGCGAGAAGGTGCATTACTGGACGGGCCGGATAGCGTTTGCGGTGATGGTGACGCTGTCGATCGTCGGATTCTACTTTTTCAATAGCCCGAGTGGTTTTTTGATCGCGTTGATCCTCGCCGTGATGATGCGCATCCGCCACCCGCAGCCGTGGGACATGACGCCGCTTGATGCAAAAAGGAAGGCTGTGGCCTTCCTTACGCTGATCATCTTTATCTTGTGTTTTGTTCCGTTTCCGATCCAGATCAACTAAAAAGAAAACTGAAAACGGAGAACTGAGAACGGAAAACGATGCGGCGGTTATCCGTTCTCCGTTATCAGTTTTCAGTTTGCCGCCTGCGGCAGCAGGCCTTTGATCTCGGTGACCATCCGTTCGACGTCCTCGTCGCCGTCGAGGGCGATCATAAAGAAATCGTAGCTCGTCTTAAGGCACACCATTCCGTTGCCAAAGAACCACACGCCCTCGAACAGCGGGTTGCCGCCAATGATGTTGCCGATCGGAAAGCCCGTGACGTTGCCCGCGTCGAATATGTTGGTCATCATCACCGCACCGGACGCGAACGAGAATGCGCCGAGTAGCGGTGCGCCTATGCGTTTGGCGATGTCGCGTTCGAAAGCGATGCGTTCGGCGTCGGCCTGATTCAGCGCGCCTTTGTCGATCAACTCTTCGCGGCGTCTTAGATAACCGTTAAAGCTGTCGGCGAGTTTTTTGACCGTAAACGTCGGAATCGCAGAATTGAGCAGCCAGTGCGAACTCAAGCCTGTGAAGACAACTCCAAGACCCGCACCGATGGCCATCGAAACGCCGGTCGTCGCGGCCCGTATCGGATCTTCCTTTGCCCATTCGGCCGCCTTCTTTGCCGACTTTAACCCGGAATCCAGCGTCGTCGAGATGCTAGATCCGAAGCCGACGACCCTCGCCACGCGTTTTGCATTGGTGCTGACGGTGTCCGCGGCGTTGCCGACAAAGTCCGTAGCCTTTTCGGCCGTATCTACGACCACACCGCCGGCCTTTGAGCCGACATCGGTTGCGGCTTCGCGGGCAGGCTCACTGGCATTCCAAGCCGACTTTGCAGCTTCGCCGGCGAGATTCGCAGCGTCCTCTGTGACCTTGACCGCACGGCGGCCGAGGTCGGACTTTTCGGCCTCGGTCTTGATGTAATCGGCTCCGGTCTTGGCGGCGTCGACCAAACTTTTTGCCCCGCCCTCGATCTTGTCCTTAATGCCGTATTGCGAATCGATCTCGTCGAGCTTTTCGCTCGCTTTCTTTGTCCAGCTGCTAAATGTCTCTTTCAAGTCGCCCATAACACTTTCCTTTTATCACAAAAGTGACGTATCGGATACGATCTTGTCAGTGTGAATGTTCGGCGAGCGGACAGTCAGCAGCAGAAATATCGCGAGGATCGAGACAGACGCGCTGGCGAGAAACGCAGTTGTCGGTCCCCATTGGGTCCAGACGAATCCAAACAGCAGCGACGCGGGAAAGACCGTGATCCCGTATGCGAGATTATAGAGGCCGTACGCCGTTCCGCGCTTTGAATCTGGCACCATATCGGCGACAAACGCTTTTTCCACACCTTCGGTCATTCCGAAATATGCGCCGTAGATAATGAAGAGGGCCCAGCCCTGCCATGCAGAGTCCACGAAGGCAAAACCGGCATAGACGCACGCATAGACCGACCAACCACCGACTATAAGGGGCTTTCGCCCCAACCGATCGGACAGGTCACCGCCGATCAGCGAAAAAACGACCTTACTGATATTCAACGCCATCCACAGCAATGGCAGCATCACGGGCGAGACGCCCGCGTCGGCCGCACGCAGCAGCAGGAAGGCATCGGTAGAATTTGAGAGTGTGAATAGGGCGATGACGATCAAGAAACGTTTGAAATTACCATCAAAGCCCATTAGTGATAGATGAGGTGCGTCACCGGGCCTAGATAGATCGTGGGGCCTCTCGCTTACGAGAAAAACAACTATGATGAGGCCTGCGATCACAGGCACAGATGCGAGGAGGAAGACCCATTGATATTCAGCAACGGTCGGCATTTGCGAATTCGCTGCGAACAACCATAGAAGGACGAATCCGACGGCCGGACCAATGACCGCGCCAAGATGGTCAGCCGAGCGATTAAATCCGAACGCGAATCCCCGTTCTCTCGCATCAACACTCTCAGCGATCAGTGCATCGCGCGGTGCGCCGCGAATACCCTTACCGACGCGGTCGATGATCCTCACGGCAAGCACCTGAGGCCAGGTGGCGACGAAGCCGAGAGCCGGCCGCATGACGGCTGCCAAAGCATAGCCCGCGAGGACCGGAAGTTTGCGTTTTCCGGTACGGTCACTAAGCCAACCCGAGATGAGTTTGAGGATGCTCGCTATCGATTCGGCAAAGCCCTCGATCATACCGATCGCGAATGGTGATGCGCCGAGCGACAGAGCGAGAAAGGCTGGTAGCAGCGGATAGATTATCTCACTCGATACATCATTCAGCAGAGCGACCGAGCTGAGCGCAACAACATTGCGTGGCAGCGTGAAATATCGACGCCAAAGGGCAGGCTTTTGGACTCTCCGTTCAGCGGTCATGTCACAGGCCTTAGCGAGTGCGGATGTGCGGTGGTGGGCCGGGCCGGGGGCGTTCGGAGCTAAGATAGCCAAGATACATCAAGGCAAGCCCGCCCAAGACGGCGACGATGAGGATCGCCGCGACGACACCGAGACGGACGGCCATCTTTAAGGATCTTCTAAGAAAGAAGAAAGCAAAAGCGGCGGCCGCAGCCGCGATGAGAAAGAAGGCAACCCCTGCGGCGGCACCGATCAGGCCGCCAACCGGAGCCATATCGAATAAGAAAGGTGTCATCGCAACTTGCCTTCGATCAACCCGATCTCTTCTTCGGTGAGGCCTGACGACTCGTCGGGCAAGGCGTATTGCTCATCCGCCCAGGCCCCAAAGTCGAGGAGCTTGCACCGCTCGGAACAAAACGGGCGAAACTCATTGCCCCGGTACTCAGTTTCAACTCCGCATTGCGGACATTTCACGGCCGGCATGAGACAGAGACTAACACAGCTATTGGTTCTGATCGTAGAGACGCAGCGAATCCAGCATCGAGCGAAACGCATAATTGTAACTGCCCGACTCATCCTCGGGCGCAACCGTTGTCGCATACACGATCAGTTCGCCTCTGAACCTCGCAACGAAGATATTGACGATCTCTGTCCGCCCGGTGATCGGTGAGCGGCCTGCGAGCGTCGCCATATAACCCGAGCGTCCCGCGACCGTGGTGCGGGAGTATCGGCTGCGAACACTTAGATATGAATTTGCCTGCAGAACCTCATTCAAGTAGCTGTTGGCCCCTACATCGAAGCTGTATTCATCACCCTTATACAGACCGATCATGGCACCGTGTGTAATGCCCTGGTCACCATAGGCCCCATCGGGTGCGAACTGAACACTGTCGCCGCCCGTGAAATCGCGCCAGTTGCTTGGTACGCTGACGCGCATCCAGTTCAAGCTCGTGTACTGCCGCGTTCGACTGGACGGATATGGAACATTTTGGCGATAACCTCCGCCCGCCGTCGGGTTCGGTGCTCCCTGTCCCTGAGATTCCTTCTCGATCTGGGCCATCGTTTTTGCCGGCGGCATAGACCGCAGCCGTGCCTGGACCTGAGCGAATCCCGGTGGAAATCGCGGCGGAGGCGGCCCGATCCTCAGTGTCTCTGCCATTCGGTTGATCTTATCGAAGCGGTTGCCGGGATCCGGATGGCTTGAGAGCCATTCAGGTGCGCCGCCGCGATTCTCGGCGGCGATCGTTCGGAACACATTTGCCAGATCGCGGGGATCATATCCGGCATCAGCCATGATCTGTGCGCCTAATTGGTCTGCCTGGGTCTCATACTCGCGGCTGTATTTCGTCATCCAGGCGGCGGCCCCGAGCATACCGAGTTGGGCACCTGCATCGCCCGCCAGGACGGCACCGCCGATGATCATACCGAGCATGCCTAGCGTGTTCTTCCAACTCGACTGTTTGGTCGCCTGCGCCGTAGCGTGACGCAGGGCGACATGGCTGATCTCGTGCGCCATGACGCCCGCCATTTCACCTTCGTTGCGGGCCTTTTCGATCATGCCTCGATTTACATACATCGGGCCGCCGGGCAGCGCAAAGGCGTTGAGGTCGCTCGCATTCACGATCTTGAACCGGTAAGCAAATTCAGGTCTGCGGAACTGCGACGGCATCCGGCGTACAAGGTTCTCACCGACTCGCGACACATACTGACTGGCCTCGTGGTCGTTAACGAAGGGAAATTTAGCTTCGATCTCGCGGGCAGCATCGTTCCCCAGCTTTACGTCCTCTGAGACCTTGTACTTGTTCTTTGGCGCCTTAATGTCGGCGACCTGAGCGCTTGCAGCTACAGGCGTGAGCAAAAGGGCTAAGGCCAAGGCGCCGGCCGCGAACTGCCTGCTAATGAGCGATCCCGTCATATTTTCCTCCGCAAAAGTTTGGTCGATTATAAGTCGAATCGAGGCCGGTTGCTAGGATGAAGCGCCCATCGGTGCCGGTTTGCTCAAAAACATATGCGTCGTTTTGCATAACGGATCGGGCGATTAGACAAATGTTTGTGTGGTCTAATATATTTGTCTTTCATCATCGATAGCCTGTTACCGGAGACCATAGAATATGGGATTTAGCTTACTTCCGCGCGAGGACCAGTATTTTAGCCTTTTTATTCAAATGGCTGAGAAGATCCAGGAGGCGTCTCGCGCTCTTCTGGACATGCTCGAGGGCCCGTTCGCTGAGTTCGAATCGGCCTCAAAACGGGTAAAGAACATCGAGCATGAGTGTGACGAGCTTACACATACGATCACGACGCGGTTGAACAAGTCCTTTATCACGCCATTCGATCGTGAGGATATCTATACGTTGTCAGTGGCCCTCGATGATGTCTGCGACTATATCGATGCGGCGGCGCGGGCGACCGTGATCTACAATGTCCACGAGGTGAACGAACATATCGTCGACCTTGCCCGTATCATCAACAAGCAATCGCATGAGATACATTCTGCCGTCGTGCTCCTAAAAGATGGGAAGGGCATGAGCCGCCATCTGCTGGAGATACAGAGGTTTGAGAACGACGCGGATGAGGTCTACTTCAAGTCTATAGGAGAATTATTCAAAAATCCCGGCGATCCTCTGACGATCATCAAACTCAAGGAACTCTACGAGATACTCGAAAACGCCACCGACAGGTGCGAGAGCGTGGCAAACATCATTGAGTCGATAGTCCTGAAACACAACTGATCAGTGGATACCCAAACCGCCTCATTTGCCCTCGTCGTCCTCATCATCATTGTCGCGCTCGCATTTGACTATGTGAACGGCTTTCACGACGCGGCTAATTCGATCGCGACCGTTGTGGCAACCAGGGTTCTCAGCCCGGGGGCCGCGGTCGCGATGGCCGCTTTCTTTAATTTCATTGCAGTTGTCGTTTTTGGGACGGCGGTTGCAAAGACCGTTGGCGGCGACATGGTCAATATTGCGGTGATACCTGCGGGTGACCAGCTCTTTGTTCTCCTTGCCGGTGTGATCGGGGCGATCATCTGGAACCTGATCACCTGGTATCTAGGGCTTCCCACATCGAGCTCGCATGCATTGGTCGGTGCCTATGCGGGTGCGGCTATCATCTCCTACGGATGGCATTTTGGCTTTGGCAGCGCGCAGATGGTCCTCAAAGCAGAAGGCTGGATCAAGACGCTGATCTTTATTGTTTGCTCGCCGCTTATCGGCATGCTGCTCGGCTTTACGCTGATGGTCCTGGTTTACTGGATATTTCACCGTGTCTCGGTCAATCGTGTTGACCGCATTTTTCGCTTCGGTCAGCTTTTTTCGGCAGCCGCGTATTCGCTGGGTCACGGTGGCAATGACGCGCAAAAGACCATGGGCATCATTACCATTGCCCTCGTCGCCGGGGGCTTCCTTCAATTGACCCCTGCCGGCAAGTTGCCCGATGTGCCTCTTTGGGTCGAGGTTGCGGCCTGCGCGGCGATTGCGCTCGGCACACTGTCCGGCGGGTGGCGGATCGTTAAGACCATGGGGACAAAGATCGTGAAGCTTCAGCCGGTCGGCGGCTTTTGCGCTGAGACCGCGGGGGCCATGACCCTGTTTGGAGCAACGGCATTTGGCATTCCGGTTTCCACCACTCACACGATCACCGGTTCGATCGTCGGTGTCGGCTCGGCAAAGCGCTTCTCTGCCGTCAAATGGGGCGTCGCCGGCCGTATCGTCTGGGCATGGGTCCTGACGATCCCCGCCGCCGCCGCCATCGCCGCCGTGTCGTACGCAATCATTCTCTTCATCGAAAGGCTTGCCGGCGTCGCCTAAACCGGTTCCAATCTTCGTTACTTGCCGAAGCATTTCCCATAAAGCGGCGGGTTGCGCATACCCGGCCAAAGTGACATCATTTTTCTAATGTCAACGGTTGCCGAGCAAGCGAGAACACTCGATGATTTCGTCGCCATGAGCGATGCGGAGATCGAGGAGACGATCGAGTCAGCACGTGAGGTGCTTGGTCGTCGAGTGGTGATTTTGGGCCACCATTATCAACGGGACGACATTGTCCGCCATGCCGACCTGACGGGCGACAGCTATCAGTTGTCGGTGATGGCGTCGCGAACGGATGCTGATTTTATCGTGTTCTGCGGCGTTCATTTCATGGCCGAGTCGGCCGACATTCTCGGTAAGCCCTCGCAGCGCGTCATACTTCCCGATATGGGTGCGGGCTGCTCAATGGCCGATATGGCGTCGATCGACCAGGTCGAGGATGCCTGGGAGCAACTGGGCGAGATCGGCGTTTTGGATCAACGCGTGGCGCCGATCACGTACATGAACTCGACGGCGGCGATCAAGGCGTTTTGTGGCCGGAATGAGGGCGTCGTCTGCACGTCGTCGAATGCGATCCCGCTCTTCGACATCTATCTGCAAGAGTTCGACAAGATGTTCTTCTTCCCTGACCAGCATTTAGGCCGCAATACGGGAGCTAACTTTGGTATTCCGCTGGATCAGATGGCGCTGTGGAATCCGCACGAGGAACTTGGCGGCAATACGGCCGAGCAGCTGCGTGAGGCGAAGCTGATACTATGGCGCGGACATTGTTCGGTTCACGGACGCTTTAAGGATTGGCATGTCGATAAGGTGCGTGACGAAATACCCGGCGTAAAGGTGCTGGTGCATCCTGAATGCACGCGTGAGGTCGTCGAAAAAAGTGATCTTAACGGCTCGACGTCGTTCATTATCAGAACGGTCGAAGAGTCGCCTGCGGGCTCAAAGTGGGCAATCGGGACCGAGGTGAATCTGGTCACTCGCCTCGCACAGCGGTTCCCTGACAAGGAAATTCACCTGCTCGCCCCCGACCTCTGCATGTGCGCGACGATGTATCGCATCGCGCCGCAAAACCTCGCCTGGGCATTAGACAATCTCGTTGACGGGAATGTCGTCAATGAGATCGTCGTTGATGGCGAGACCAAGCACTACGCCAAAGTAGCGCTTGATCGAATGATCTCGATGACCGAGAAGAAGAATTAAGCTGCAGATAAACGCCTATACACACAGATCGAAGAGATCTCGGTGTGCATGTGTGTCGCTGCCTGGTTAGAACTTCTTGCTTTATTTACGATGGTCGAACAGAATGAAAGCATGACCGAGAGCGGTAGTGCTGTCGTTTCGCGGCTTCGATGCAGCGAGATAATGACAACGAGTGTTCACACGGCGGGGCCGCGGGCTACGCTGCGAGACGTTGCCGGTATTATGCGCAGCGGCGATGTCGGCGCCGTCCCGATAGTTGATGAAGGCCGGCTCATCGGCATCGTTACCGACCGAGACATGGTCGTCAGGGCTGTTGCCGACGGCATCTCAGGCGACGCCCCGATCTCACAGGTAATGACGAAAGAATTGTTTACCGCGGGCCCGGATGATTTTGCATTTGAAGCGATCCGGCTGATGGGCGACAAACAGGTGAGGCGCATCCCTGTCGTGATGTCGGACGGTTCGCTTGCCGGAATCATCGCGGTTGCGGACGTGGCCTTAAGCATGGAAGACGAGGCGGAGATCGCT
>CAZMQR010000009.1:0-19549 GCA_964568325.1 uncultured Chloracidobacterium sp.
GTTTACTACATTGGGCCGATCTTTACCGCCTTTCGGGGATTGCCGGAGTGTGAGGATTACTATAGTTCCTTAAGAAAGGAGGTCGAATATCGCGTTGCGAAGAAACTCGGCCCGACAACACCTGACGGTGAACTTAATCATCAAAAGTACAGGATCGTTGTTGAAGGACCGCCAAACTGGACGAGCTTTAGAGAATTTTGGAAAGTTTTTTCGGATGAGGGGGCGGTTATGGTCGCCTCGACGTACTCCAAAGTTGGTGGATTATATGAGCTTGGATTTCGGCATGATGCAGACCATCCACTGGAAACGATGGCAGATTATTGTCTGGGCTGCTACACCAACCGAAATCTGCCATCCAGGGTGGATTTGATCGAAAAGTACATTGGCGAGTATCAAGCTGATGGATTCCTTATCAATTCGATCAAGAGTTGCAACTCTTTCTCTGCGGGCCAGTTGATGATGTTGAGAAAACTTGAACAGCGAACGGGAAAGGCAGGTGCATTTATCGAATCTGACTTAGTTGATCCGCGGTACTTTAACGCTGCCAACATCAAGAACCGCATGGAATCTTATTTTCAGATGCTCGAAGCTAAAAGGGCAACGGTATAGGAGCACAAACGATGGATTGCTGTTACATCGGGATCGACCTGGGATCGACGACGACTAAGGCGGTTTTTCTCGACGAGAATGAGAGAATTCTTGGCCGAGGCATAACGAACTCACGGAGTAATTATGAACTAGCCTGTCAGGTGGCTAGGGAGGAAGCAGAGATCAACGCACGCTTCGAGTTGCTAAACCGCAAACTCGGAGATGGGCAAGTCGCTTCTCACCTTGTTTCCGTAATGGACAATTTGACCTGCCAATATGCTTTGGCGCAGCATTTGAGACAACTCGAAGCATTACGCCATGAGGTTACAAATATTGTCAAGAATTGGGTCCATCACCAGGAGAATATTGATGAATACCTCGATGCGCAGGAGACAATTTTCGATTTTCTTGTTTTACAGGCATATCAGGACTTTGTTCCGGGTGCGGAGGTTCAGAGTGACTTCTTCCGTGACTTGGCGACCAGTCTCTATCTGAAGCAGGCGGACTTGGTCACTAAGGAACGGCTGCTTTCATTTGAACGTCTTGTCGGTGTCTTTGATGCGGCAATCATCAGGGTGGAGAACCAGAGTTTCGCGTTGTTTTATCAGGAATATCTTAATTTTGCCTGTGACCGTGTAATTGAAATGGATACGTTCAGAGAGTTTAAGGACGAGATCCGCGATGCGGTCATCGAAATTACTGAAAGGGAATTCAATATCCTGAACACCGTTGGCACCGGTTATGGGCGGCTTACTCTACCTTTCGCCAAGGAGCAGATTCGTTCTGAAATTCTGTGTCATGGCCTTGGGGCCCACTTTATGTTTCCGGATACCAGGACCGTATTGGATATTGGCGGCCAGGACACCAAGGCAATTCAGGTTGATGCGAGCGGTATTGTTACAAGCTTTCAAATGAATGATCGGTGTGCCGCGGGTTGCGGTCGCTATCTGGGCTACATAGCCGATGAGATGAATATGGGCGTCCACCAACTGGGCCCACTTGCGATGACGTCGAAAAAAGCCGTCAAGATAAATTCGACTTGTACTGTCTTTGCAGGTGCTGAATTACGTGAACGATTAGCGTACGGTGAGAAGCAGGAAGATATACTGGCGGGGCTCCATCGAGCGATCATTCTGCGAGCGATGTCCTTGCTCGCACGATCAGGTGGAGTGAGTTCGGAATTTACATTTACCGGCGGTGTTGCCAGAAACGAGGCCGCCATCGCCGCACTCAAGAAGTTGATCGATGAAAACTATGGCGAGATCAAGATCAATATCAGTTCCGACAGCATCTTCACAGGGGCCGTTGGAGCTGCATTGTTTGCGAGGCGTGATCCTAAGGGCGTGATGGCCGATCTTGAGATCAGCAAATTGAAAGGCACTCGCAGAGCTGCCAGGCCGGTAGCGGAGCAACCGATCGGCTAGGTATTTGGAGAAACGAGAATGTATTACACGGTCGGAATCGATGTCGGGTGTGACTCCGTTAAGACGGTGGTTATGCAGTTCGATAGTGACGGCAGCAATGAAAAGCTGATACTCGACGATCTGAATAAGTTTCGTAAGCGAGATTTGAAAAAGGTCGTCAACGAGTCTTATGAGCGTGTGTTGGCATTGAAGAAACTAAAACATGACGACATTGCCTATGTTGCGACGACCGGTGAAGGAGAAATGGTTGATTTCCGGCGGGGCCATTTTTATTCGATGACAGCTCATGCTCGCGGTGCGATATATCTAAACCCGGCAGTTCGTTCGGTCATAGATTGTGGGGCCCTACATTCTAAGGTCATGTTGATCGACGAGCGTTCAAAGGTATTGTCTTACCGAATGACTTCGCAATGTGCGTCTGGTTCAGGACAGTTTCTGGAGAATATTGCTCGTTATCTCGGCGTAGCGATTGATGATGTCGGCGAGCTTTCGTTGCAAGCTAACAAACCGGAGACAGTTTCGGGTATCTGTGCCGTACTGGCCGAAACGGACGTCATCAACATGGTAAGCCGACAGATCTCAACGCAGAACATCCTACAGGGAATTCACCTTTCGATGGCGGCCAGACTGGTTAACTTGCTGCGAATGGTAAACGCCGAGGGCAATGTCCTGATAACTGGTGGCTTAGCAAAAAATATTGGTTTCGTTAGCGCTGTCCAAGAGCTATCTGACCAAGATAAACGGCTGAACGTGCATATTTTGCGTGAAGATGGAGCTATCTTTGCAGGCGCGATAGGTGCAGCCATTTGGGGTAGTTTTCGTCATACGGTATTACGCACTAAAGGGACTAACCGGCTGTCGCCCGGCCCGGTGTGTTGATGGCTATTAGAATTGTTGTGTGAATGATGCACATAATTAGATCCGACATAGAGCTGGGTGAATGCACAAGGAACGTTGGTTCGCTTTTCTTGGATAACCACGAGCGAATGTTCAAAGAGCCTGCCGTTGCCGAACGTATCGGAGATCGCTTTCGGTATTGGACATGGGAACGAATTACTCAGGACATCATCCTGACTATCGAATATCTGTTGAGACAGGGCATGGAACCAGGGAGCCCCGTCAACAACCGCGTTGCGTTCATTACCGGAAATGGCTATCAACGTTTGGTTTGTGAGATGGCGGTGATGAGCTGCGGTTTGATCAGTGTGCCCATCTTTGCCAAATATCCCCCTTCGCTAATATCCGAATTACTGCGATTCTCAGACGTCGGCCTGCTCATTACAGATGTCCCTGACGAGGTTGGTGGACTTGATAATGTGCCAGAGAAGATATTGTTGCTAAATTCTGCGAATTTGGCGGCCCGTGGTAATGAGGATCACCAAATTGACTTTTTTGAAGACCTACTAGGACATCCGGTCGACGCGCAGGCCACGGCCCGGGTTGAAGCCATGATGAGAGCCGTTGAGCCGTCAACAAAGGCACTCATAATGTATACATCCGGCACTAGTGGCTTCCCAAAAGGTGTGCAGCTAAGTCACCGCAATCTGATGTCTCAGCAAAGAGCATTGGAGATACTGTGGAAGCCGGAACCGGGCATGCGTCTCCTGTCGTACCTCCCGTGGCATCATAGTTTCGGTGGCTTGTTTGAGAGATTCTTTGCTATTCACTCCGGTGGCTGCCTGGCGATCGATGATTCTCAGGGTAAGGATATTGACAGATTACTCGACAACTTCAAACGAATTGAACCCCACATCTATTTCAGTGTGCCGCGGATCTATCAGGAGATCGCGAACCGTATAAGGTCCGGTAAGGTATCAGAACAAGATTTCTTTCATGATGATCTCAGGTTTGTTTTTACTGCGGCGGCGCCGCTGCCGATAAACACATCAGATATTTTTAGGGCTAAGCAGATTCCTGTTGTTGAGGGCTGGGGCCTAACTGAAACTTCGCCGTGCTGCACTCTTACGGGGTTTGATCTTGAGCGCAGGTCGGGCGTTGTTGGTTTCCCAATCCCTGGCGTCGAGCTAGCCTTGGGTAGTGATAATGAGATTTTCGTTAAGGGTCCCAACGTGATGAGTGGCTACTTCAACAACCCTGAAGCGACGAAAGAGGCATTCGATGAAGATGGTTGGTTTAAGACTGGTGATATCGGCGATTTTACATCGTCGGGTGTGAAGATCGTCTCCCGTAAGGAGCGAATGTTCAAACTCGACAGCGGCGAGAAAATATTTCCTGCCGAATTGGAAGATGATGTGAATGACCGCTGTTGTTATATAAAGCACTCCTACGTCTTTGGTCATGGCCAGACGCATCCATTCATGCTTGTTTTCCCCAACAAAGACTGCATGGACGCAGCGAATGATACGCAGACCGCGAGTTATGAATGCTCCCGTCCGCGACATCTGAATGCACTGTCAAATTGCTTGGGCAAATGTATCAGGAACCTAAACGAAAGGAGGAACTCGAGTTTCAGGAACATCAAAGAGGCACTGCTCATAGACCGTGAATTAAGCATAGAAAACAGTGATTTGACGCCTTCATTTAAGCTGATCCCCGGCAGTATTGAAGAGCATTTCGGTGACTATATCGCCGCGATGCTGGAACGCAGGTATGATGATCTGCCTAGCGACGCCCATGTAATTGCGATCGAGCCATTGCCTTGTGAACGATTGGAGGATGGTTATTTGTCGAGGGCTCAGCAAACAGCGATCGAAAATCTCCATTATGCTGTTATCGGAACTGGCCCGGTTGGAAGGGTCTTGGCCGCTCACCTCCATAAGTCAGGCCATCAGGTGTCGGTGCTTTGCCATGTCGGTGACCAGAAACGCCAGCTTGACCAAAAACCGGTTCTCGTATCCGGGGAACTTCATGCCGAAGAACAACTGCAAAATGTCTACACTGATCTTGAACAACTTCTTGCCAAGAAACCTGATGTTGTTCTTATCTCCACGAAGAACGTAGACTCCACGGCGGTGCTAGAAGAGATCAAGTCATTAGGTCCGCCGGATGAGATGTTGTTTGTCTCGTGCCAAAACGGATTGGATGTTGAGGAACAGATCGTCAGATTGTTCGGACCGGGAAGGGCCCTTCGTATGGTATTGAACATGGGATGCGGGTTGATTGACGAGAATGAGATTCGTGTGAGCTTTTCAATGAAGCATTTTATTTCAGATATTGACTCAGTCAATTCACATTTGATCCAGCAGATCGCTAAAGATTTGTCGAGCGCTGATTTTCCGATGGAAACGGACGAATCTTATCGTGTTTCGGTGTTTAAGAAGGCCTTATTGAATTCTTCGCTTGGGAGTATTTGTGCACTTACGCGTCAAACCATGGGCTTTGTGATGAGCCAGCCAGACTTAAGGCGTCTCGTCAAACAGATGTTGGGCGAGGGTATCAGAATTGCAGACGCAATGGACATTCAGGTCGGTGAGGAGTTCATTGAAGAAGCGATGACTTACCTCGACAGCGGCGGCGAACACAAGCCGTCGATCCTGATTGATATCGAGAAAGGCCGGAAAACCGAGAATGATTATCATTGTGGAAAGTTGGTTGAGTACGCCAGGAAGTACGGCGTCGACATCACAGTAACCCCGATCGTTTATTCGTTGATTAAAACGTTAGAGATCAAAAGATGAGATCAATTTCGACCGTCGGTGTAGTTGGCGCAGGTACTATGGGTTCTGCAATTGCGCAGCACTTCCTGATGAAGGGACTGCGTGTCGTCCTGGTAGATCAAACCGGCGAGTCCCTTTCAAAGGGACTGAGATATATTCAGTCAGGTCTGGATGACGCGAAAAGTCGACGCTTAGTCAGTGATAAGGGGTATGAAGAGGTATTTTCAAACATTAGAAGTTCGACTCGTCTGGCCGATTTGTCGAACGTAAAGTTTGTCGTTGAGGCCGTGTTTGAGGACCTCAATGTAAAGAAAACACTTTTCAAAGAACTCGAAGCCGTTGTATCCGACGATTGTATCTTGGCGACAAACACGTCGTCATTTCTGGTAAAAGATATTGCCCAATCCCTGAGAAACTCAGAGCGGGTTGTTGGGGTTCACTACTTTTACCATGCCGCAAAGAACAAGTTGGTCGAGCTTATTGCCGGTGAAGATACTGGCGCGGTGATCTTGAACGATCTTGAAAGTTTCTATGCTCATTACGGTAAGGTCCCAATCATTACGAGAGATTCTCCCGGCTTTGCGATCAATCGATTTTTTGTGCCGTGGCTGAATGAGGCCGCTCGCCTTTACCAGGACGGAGCAGGAAGTGTGAGATTCATCGATGAAATAGCCTGCGAAGCGTTTGGCATTGGAATGGGGCCGTTTGCTCTGATGAATGCAACCGGTGTCTCGATCGCTCAACACGCAGCGGAGGGGCTGGCAGACAAACTTGGACCCTTCTACAAGCCTGCTGACATCTTGGTTCAACAGGTTGATGCGGCGGCAAACTGGGACCTTCGGAATGAAACGATCCTGGGCGCTGGCAAGAACGATGGGTCGCTAATCAAACAACGCCTCTTAGGTACTGTCTTTGGCATAGCGTCGCAACTGGTAAGAGAGGGCGTTGTTGACCCAACATCTGTCGACCTGGGAGCGCGAACAGGTTTGCGCTGGCCTCTGGGGCCGTTCGAGCTGATGAACAAGCAGGGTATTGAAAAAGTAAGACCGCTAGTGAGATCTGTGTTTGAGCCATGGGGTTTGGCGGTGCCGGAGTTTCCGTTTTCGAATGGAGATCACATTTCGTTTGATCTCGTCCAGGCAAGGACCTTTGGGAAAAGTGGATTTGTCGTTCTCAATATGCCTGATCGAATGAATGCTCTCGGTCAGGACGTCATGTCTCAGCTTGACTCTTGTTTTGGCTCACTCGAGGAGCGGGAGGACATTGAAAAGATATTCATCATTGGAAAAGGTAAGGCCTTCATAGCCGGAGCCGATATTAAGTTCTTTATCGAGGCGATAGCGACCGCCAACCTCGATCGCATCCAGGAATTTACAGAGTTTGGACAGAGCGTTCTCAACAAGATCAGCAATTCCCGTAAATTCACTTATGCCTACCTTGATGGACTGACGTTGGGTGGTGGTTTGGAGTTGGCACTAGCCTGTACATATCGGATCGCAACCGGAAATACCCTTCTCGCGTTTCCCGAAACAGGCATAGGCATCTATCCGGGGTTAGGGGGAACCCAAAGAACTCCGCGCCTGATCGGCAAGTCATCTGCAAAAATGTTGATCGCGACCGGCAAATTTATAGATGCGGAGCAGGCGGTGGCATCTGGATTGGCCGATGCAGTGATCGAACCCGTGTTTGATTATAGAGACCTGGACGCTTTCTCTATAAGGTCGACACGCGAGAGAGATCAACAGCCTGATGATACTGACTTTGCGTTTTCGGATTTTGACGGGATCGTTGATGACGACTTGTTCAAGAACTCGGCGTTCAAGGTCTATGAAAAACAGTTACGTGCAAAGGCGCCGATCGCATTGAAAACTGCAATGAGATTGATAGATGAGGGCGAGGGACTTATCTTGGAGGACGCCCTGGAGTTGGAAATCAAAGGCTTGAAACAGATCTTTTCAACGGAGGACGCCCGAATGGGCCTATCGAGTATTGTCACAGGCGAACGGCCCGAGTTTATCGGCCGTTGAGTTCAGGATAGGCGAGCTCTTTCAGGGAAGCAACTATGGCAGCAACTATTGCTGGATTTCGATCGAAAGATGGAGGCAACGGAGCGCTTTTTGAAGACGTGTATCTGCTTGAAGGGAAACGAACACCTTTTGGCAAATTGTCCGGCAGTTTATCAACTGTCTCACCAACCGATCTGGGAATATTCGCATCGCGAGCGGCAATTCAAGCAGCTCAGGTTCCTGCCTCCGATATCGATCAGGTGATTGTGGCAAATATCGGCCAGGCAAGTGCCGACTGCTTCTTTTTGCCTCGACATGTAGGACTTTATTGCGGAGCACCGTTGGCCAGCCCCGCTCTATTGGTACAACGGATCTGCGGTTCCGGGATAGAGGTTTTGGGTCAGGCGGCAGAGCAGATCACGGTCGGCAAGGCGGATGTTATTTTGGGCTGTGGCACTGATACGATGAGCCGCTTTCCTGTCGCGTCCTATACCGCACGAGAAGGTTTTGCACTGGGACAGCCCGGCTTTATCGATTTGTTGTGGGAGGCGCTGGATGATACCGCAACGGTACCGATGGGGCACACTGCCGACAATCTTGCACAGAAATATCGTCTCTCGCGTGAGGAGGTTGATGCATTTGCTGCGCAGAGCCAACAGCGCTATTGTGCCGCTTTTGCCAAAGGGTATTTTGAACAGGAGATTGTTGCCTTTGAAGAACCAGAGGGTGTTTTTGAAATGCACTCGCTGAGACCGCGCAAGTTTAGGCTGAAGGGGCGGGAAGGGCTGTCTCAGGATGAGCATCCGCGGCAAACGACAAAAGAGCAATTGGCAAAGCTCCCACCAGTCTTTACCAAGGCAGGTCCGACGACGGCGGGAAGCGCATCGGGGATCGTTGACGGCGCGGCGGCAGTGATTTTAGCGTCTGGTGAATATATGCGGGCAAACGGTCTCAATCCAGTTGGAAAGATCAGAGGCTATGCGTCAGTGGGCGTCGAACCGGACATCATGGGCATTGGGCCCGTGCAGGCCATTCGCTCATTACTTGGTCAAGTGAGGCTTTCTACAGACGACATTGATCGCTACGAAATCAATGAGGCTTTTGCGGCTCAATGTCTTGCAGTTGCGAAGGAGATGAGTCTTGATCAAGCTAAGCTCAACGTGAACGGCGGAGCTATCGCAGTCGGGCATCCGCTCGCGGCGACGGGTGTCCGTCTCGCTCTCACCTGCTTGAAAACGCTGCACCGTGACGACAAACAGCTTGGAGTCGTTTCAGCCTGTATAGGTGGTGGCCAAGGTGCGGCAATGTTGTTGGAGCGCTGTTGATGACAACGGAATTGCTTAAGAAAGCTGCGATCGTCACCGGTGCCGCCTCGGGAATTGGTAGGGCGATCGCTGAACGGCTTTCGCGCGATGGATATCGAGTCGTCCTCGCGGACATTGCTGATGACCAACTGAGAAGCACTGTTGCTGAGATGGAGGGAAAGGGGTTTGAGGTTCTGGGGCCGGTCGTCGATATTACCAAGAAGGACCAGGTGGTTGACATGGTCGAGAAGACAATGTCGGCATTCGGGTCGATTGATGTTCTGGTGAATAATGCAGGAATTATTCGCGACGGACTTGTACCAACTCTTTCAGAGGATGATTGGGATAGAGTTCTGGATATCAACCTCAAAGGTGCATTCTTGTGTTGCCAGGCAGTTTTCCCCGTAATGAAACAAAGACTGGCGGGAAATATCGTTAACATTTCGTCGCGTTCATGGCTCGGAAACGTCGGGCAGGTAAATTACTCAGCCAGCAAGGGCGGTATGATCAGTCTGACGCGGACGATGGCACTGGAGTTTGCCCGGTACCAGATAAGCGTTAACGCGGTCGCTCCGGGTTTGATCGATACACCTATGACTCGCGGCTTACCTGAGAAATCACTACTCCGTCTTCTGCAGATGCAGCCGACAGGAAAGATGGGGAGAGTTGAAGATATTGCAGGGGCCGTGAGTTTCTTAGTGTCTGATGATGCACGGTTCATAACCGGGCAGATATTGCATGTCGACGGTGGCAAGAGTTGTGGGTTGCTGTCCTTGTAGCCAGCTTACTCTCAGGTCATTTCCAGGATCGACACGTAGAAAGTTGACGTGAAAGCCTTTGTTATTGAAGCCAAGCGAACTGCGATAGGAAGGTCCCATCCAGACAACGGTGTCTTTAGAGATGTCCGGGCGGACGAGCTTTTGGCGGCTTTGATCAAGCGAGTCGTCGATGAAGGCCTTGCTCCGGAATGTGTAGATGATATTTATATTGGGTGTGTCGGTCAACACCTGGAGCAGGGAAAGAACGTTGCCCGCTTGGCGGCATTGCTCGCTGGAATTCCGGACACCGTTCCTGCGACGACGATAAACCGACTTTGCGCTTCCAGCCTTCAGGCATTCAACTTCGCGGTTTCGACTATCGAAAGCGGACATGCCGATGTGATACTGGCCGGCGGGGTTGAACACATGCATCATGTGCCAATGACAGCCTCGCTTGACTACAACCGACGTCTCCTCGATCGGTATGCCTTTCCTTTTACCAACATGGGATTGACGGCAGAACATCTTGCTGCGTCGTTTGCGATCAGTCGAAGAGAGCAAGATCAATTTGCATTCGATAGTCATCAAAAAGCTATTAACGCTCAGGAGGCAGGGTATTTCAATCGAGAGATTATCGCTGTAGATACTGAAGACGGCATCATTACGACGGATCAATCACCTCGGGCAACTACGGATCTCAAAACACTCGCTGATCTGAAAACGATCTTTAAGGACGGCGGTACGGTGACGGCCGGGAATAGCTCGTCGCTTAACGATGGCGCAAGTTTGACGTTACTCGCTTCGGATGGCGCCTGTCAGCGCCACGATCTAACAAAGAAAGCGGAGGTGGTCGACCATTGTGTGGTCGGGCTCGATCCCTGTCAGATGGGGCTTGGCCCAGTGCCGGCGATTCAAAGACTGCTAGAGATAAACGACCTGACCGTGAAAGACATTGACCGGTTTGAGTTGAACGAAGCATTTGCTAGTCAGGCTATCGCATGCATCCGTCAGCTTGAGTTACCACCGGAGCGAGTCAATATGTGGGGCGGTGCGATCGCATTGGGCCACCCATTGGGGGCGACCGGTACGAGATTAATCGCGACGTTGGTCAACGGATTGATCGCCGACGATCAGGAAATGGGCATTGCGTCGCTCTGTATAGGGCACGGCCAGGGAGTGGCGACGCTCATTCGTCGCGTTTGAATATTGTGATAAATAGGGGACAGGATCCAAAGGATACTAGAGCAATCGTTAGATTGGCGGTGAACGGCCTGTCATACGAGAGGGTAGTTCCTTGCTCAATGACGCTACTGGAGTTTCTGCGAGAAGAACTCGTCCTTACGGGTACAAAAAAAGGATGTGATCTGGGCGAATGTGGCTGTTGCAGCGTACTGATGGATGGTGTGCCAATTCTCTCCTGTATTATGCTGGCCGTCGAAGCACAGGGCAGGCCAATTAGAACAATCGAAGGCATTGCCGATGGAAATCAACTGCATCCAGTGCAGGAAGCAATGGTCAAGGAAGGAGCGATACAGTGCGGTTATTGTACTCCTGGGATGGTCATCAACGGCGTCCATCTATTAGAGAATAATCCGTCTCCAACCGACGAAGAGATAAAGGCCTGCATATCCGCGACCATCTGTCGATGCACTGGTTATACAAAGATCGAGAAAGCGATGAAGTGCGCTGTCGTCGCCTGTCGATCCGGTTGCGCTGATAACCATTCGGATGAAGAGACCAGGGCGCAGGGGAAGATGCCTCAGTATCAAGTCATCGGTAGGCCTATTCCGCAAATCTCATCTCGGGCTAAAGTTACCGGAAAAGCTCTCTATACCGATGACCTTCGTCTACAGAATCCCTTGTTTGTTAAGATCCTTCGCTCGACACACGCCAGTGCGAATATCCGGTCAATCGATGTTTCAAGGGCGAGAGCCATAGACGGTGTGCGCGGAATCGTCACCGGCGAGGATTTTAAGCATACATTTGGTGTCTTGCCAATAAGCAAGGATGAGCCGGCGCTTGCGAAGGACCGCGTTCGCTACATCGGTGAACCAGTTGCCGCTGTCGCAGCCGAATCAGAAGAGATTGCCAGCCTGGCGTTAGCCTTGATCGAGATTCAGTATGAGGTCACCGAAGCCTGTCTTGACATGAATAGGGCACTCCTAGATACGGCGGCACCGATCCATCCTGAATTGAAACGCGACGATAATTTACACAAGCATGTCCTTCAGGAGTTCGGCGACCTGGAAAGCGGATTTTCTGACGCGGCTGTCATCGTAGAAAACAAGTTCGAGTTTGCGTCGGTAACGCATGCTTTTACGGAGCCTCATGCAACACAAGTCGAAATTGATTCGAATGGTAATTTAACTGTCTTTTCCGCAACTCAAGTTCCACACTATTTGCATCTGGCCCTGTCGGAGGTGTTGGAAGTGCCTGCCCATAAGGTTCGCGTTATCAAACCGCATTTGGGCGGTGGCTTTGGCGGTAAGAGCGATCCATTTCCTCATGAGATGATCGCTGCGCGGTTGGCGCAGATCACAGGCAGAAATACGCGTCTGCGCTTTACACGCGAGGAGGTTTTCTTCAGCCATCACGGCCGACATGCGACTGAACTGAAGATGCGAATGGGGTTCCATCCAGAAAAAGGGATCACCGCGCTAGATGCCGATATTTTGATCGATGGCGGTGCGTATGGCAGTTTCGGCGTTGTGACTACTTACTATAACGGTGTGCTTCTGCAAGGGCCTTATCCGGTACCAAATTTCCGATTCAATTGCAGGAGGGTTTACACAAACAAACCAATGTGCGGAGCGATGCGCGGGCATGGAGGTGTAAATCCACGGTTCGCCAGCGAATCGCTTTTTGATATGGCCTGCGTTGCGGCCGGAGTTGACCCTTGCAAGGCTCGGATCGACCTTATTCATCGGGAGAATACGCTGACCGTCAATGAATTTCGCATAACCTCTGTCGGGCTAAAGCAAGGTCTCGAAGAAGCGATGAGACGATCCAGGTGGAATGATAAATATGGCAAGTTACCTTATGGAAAGGGTATCGGAGCCGCGTGCGGTTTTTTTATCAGCGGAAGCGCTCTGCCAATCCATTGGGACCAGATGCCGTCGTCAACCGTAAGGCTCACCATCGATCGTGACGGTGGCGTGACCATTTATTCAGGGGCAGCAGACCTCGGACAAGGCAGCGATACGATCTTGGCAATGATGGTGGCAGAAGTGTTGGGGTTACGGATGGACGATGTCCAAGTGATCTCGGCTGACACGAAAATTACGCCTGTAGATCTGGGAAGTTACAGTTCGCGTGTCACTTTTATGGCCGGAAATGCGGCGCGAAATGCGGCAATTCGAATGCGTAGGCTGTTGATCGAAACTGCTTGCAAGATGCTTGACGTTGCGATCCCATCCTATCCGGAAGTTAAGGAGGCTGAGAGTTTTTTCCGCCAAGGTGGGCGGAGTCCTGATTTCGCAAACGATTTTCTCGGGGCAAATCCAGACTATAGGGATGAGTTTACTTTCGTCGACGGAACGATTCGTTATGAACATGACGAACGTGTTTTGGATTACCACACGGTGGTTGCGTTGAGTCTGCAGGATCGCGGCATTTTGCAGACAACCGGTATTTATCAGTCGCCAAAACTAGGCGGTAAGTTTAAGGGTGCCGGCGCCGGTTTAAGTCCCAGCTATAGTTTTACGGGTTTCATTACCGAGGTAACCGTCGATCCGGAGACGGGTAAGGTGTCTGTTGATAAGACAACCTGTGCTCATGATTGTGGATTTTCCATTAATCCTCTGGCCGTCGAAGGCCAGATCGAAGGCAGCATTCACATGGCTCTCGGGCAGGCGCTGATGGAAGAGGTGCTCTATACGGGGGGCGCGGTCCAAAATCCGTCATTCCTGGAATACAAGATCCCGACCGCCTTTGACCAGCCCGAAATAGACATCGTCCCGACGCCGAGTGATGAGAATGAAGGGCCGTTCGGTGCAAAAGAAGCCGGGGAGGGCGTATTGGCCCCTTTCATCCCTTCGATCGCAAACGCGATCTATGATGCGGTAGGTGTCCGGTTGACACAAGTGCCGATGCGTCCGGATCGTGTGCTTGCGGCCATCAGGGATAAGAATAGAAGCGAAGCAGCAGTACAATGACGACTCTTCTAACACCATTTCAATACGAAAGGCCAAAGACCCTGGATCAGGTCTTTTCCCTTGTCCGCCAGTTGCGGAGTGAGGGGCGCTCGTTCATCTTCTCCGGCGGCGGAACGGATGTTATCTCTTTGCTAAAGCACCAGCTTAGCAATCCCCAAACTGTTATCTCGTTGTCCGACCTGAAATCTCTAAAGCAAATCAGAATACTCTCGGCGGATAGTATTCGAATTGGTGCGCTGACCTCGCTCACCGATCTCATCATCGACCGTAATGTGCACGATATGGTACCGGCATTAGCGGCTGCGGCGGGGCGGGTCGCAAGCCCCCAGATCCGTAACCAAGCTACGATTGGCGGAAATGTTCTAGTCACAAATCGATGCATCTTCTTCAATCAAAGCGAACTTAATCGCGAATCGCATTCTGCGTGTTTTAAAGCCAATGGCGACATTTGTCATTTGATCAAAAGCGCGAAACGCGGAAAGGCACCACTGTGTCAGGCCCGTTTTGTTTCCGATACGGTGCCGGTATTATTGTTGCTCGGCGCGGAGTTGGTGCTAGTTGGCCCTGAGAAGGAACGGCGTCTTGCCATAAGAGATCTTTTTCTGCCCGATGGCATCGACTGTAACAACATTCAGCCTGACGAAGTACTTTCGTTTGTCGAGATCAATGTGTCCTCGCAGAAGAAGATAGTTTATGAAAAGCTGACAGTGCGTGACACTCAGGACTTCCCGTCTCTTGGCGTGGCGGTAGGCATCCGAGTTCCAGATGAAGGAAAAGACGGGGAGAGTGCGTGTTTGAGTGTAGCTATGACCGGTATTAACACTCACCCTGAACTGATGGAGTTTCGATGCAAGGACTATGGCTCGTATGGCGAGATGGTAAGCGAGGCGTGCCATCAGGCAACCAGAAGAGCGCTGACGTTTCAGCAGGATCTATTCCCTCGCGATTATCGAAAGAAAATGGTTGAGGTGTATTTGCGTCGCGCTGTCCGGCAACTAACCGAGGATTTATGGATCTGAAACAGATAATGCGGGAGTATTTTCTCGATCTGGATGCAGCGGCGAAAGACCCAGACCGAAGGGTTGCCTGGTGTACATCTGTGGGGCCGACGGAAATATTACGGGCAATGGGGTTTGAAGTGTATTTTCCGGAGAATCACGGCGCATTGCTGGGGGCGACCCGGCTGTGTATGGAGACTATCCCGGTTGCCAACTCAAAAGGGTATTCTCCAGAGATATGTAGTTATCTAACATCGGATATCGGCGCCTACCTGAAAAATATTACCCCTCTGGCAAAGGCCTATGGGATCGAAGGTGTTCCCAGGCCCGATGTACTGGTTTACAACACTAATCAGTGCAAAGATGTTATGCATTGGTTTGAGTTCTATGCGAGAGAATTCGATGTGCCTATCTTCGGGATACACTCCCCCGCCCATCTGCCTGAAATAGAGCCTGAGCATATTGCCAATGTTGTCGCCCAATTCGAACAACTGATCCATTTTCTGGAGGAGGTCACCGGTGCAGAGTTTGACTCCAAGCAGTTAGCACGTTGTCTGGGCCTTTCGAGCGAAGCGACGCGCCTTTGGTCGGAAGTCTTAGAAACAGCAATGGCAGATCCGAGTCCATTGAGTTTCTTTGATGCAACCATCTTTATGGGGCCTATTGTGGTATTGCGCGGTACTGAGACGGCGAAAGACTACTATCGGGCCTTGTTGGCAAACCTGAAGCAAAAAGTTGCAGTTGGCGATGCGGCGAATACCACTCAGAAGCGGATCTACTGGGAAGGAATGCCGATCTGGGGGCGATTACGGCATCTCTCGGAGTTATTCAAGAACAACAATACCTGTGTGGTCGCCTCGACGTATTGCAATAGCTGGATCTTCTCAGATTTTGATGCGAATGATGCGTTGCCCAGCATGGCGCGGGCCTATCTGCAGTTATTCATTAATCGTAACGATGCTTATAAGGAGAAATACATTTCTCAGATGGTCGAAGCATACTCGGTGGACGGCGTGATATTTCATGCCGCCAAAACATGCCCCAATAACAGCAACAGCTACTACAACCTACCTGGCCGACTGAAGAAGAATGGTATTCCGACCATAGTGGTTGATGGGGATCTTTGTGATCTACGTTGTTTCTCTGATGAGCAATCAACTAACGTGATCGAGGCATTTCTGGAAACTCTGTAGGATGAAATCACCATCGGCTGAATTAAGCGACAACGCTCGATACTACTGGGGTGTCGATTGTGGCAGTTCCGAGATCAAAGTAGTGCTTTGCGACGCGTCGGGAAAGATACTGCATAAAAAAAAGGGGAAAACCTTATTTCCGCTCTATCAAAATGTCTATAACGCCCTGAATGACAGTAATGTAACTCCGTTCAATGGTGACAGTGCAATAACCAGGCACAATCATAAGATCATCGCAACAGGTTACGGTCGTCACCATCTTGAGTTTGTCGATGATAAATTAACGGAGATCAAGGCTCATTTTCTTGGTGTTCAGCATCAACTTAAATTGGATGTCCCCTACACGATCATTGATATTGGTGGTCAGGACGCAAAGGTGATCACCATTGATAACAACAAGGTAGATGAATTTGCCATGAATCGAAAATGCGCTGCCGGAACAGGGGCCTTTATTGAGGAACTGGCCCATCGTCTCGAAGTGCCGATAGGCGATATGACTGAGTTGGCGAATCAGCACGACAAAGAATTTATGCTTAACAGCTTCTGTACGGTCTTTTCCGGTCAGGAAGTAATCAAGACATTGATGAATGGAGAGCGGATAGAAAACCTCATTTACGCCCTTTACCGATCGGTGGTGAAGCGTGTTCTCGAGATGACTGTCGTGAGTACTGACATAGTCGCTTTCTCGGGAGGCGTTATTGCACACCATCCATTGTTGGTCGAACTTTTCGGTAAGAAACTGGGCGATAAGCAAATGATCCTGACACCGGAGACTCAGTACTGCGGCGCTCTTGGTGCCGCAGTACACGGAATGTCGGGGATGTGAACGAACGCTCACACAACCGCAGATTAGTCAGTTCCGCCCCCCGCGCACTAAAGCATAATAGTGTTAGTTTCAAGATCGTCCTGCTCGTCTACGTCGAAACCCGCCTCTGCGAGTTTTATCCTTAAGATATTCTTACGATCTCGAATTATGTTACGGGCACCTTTGTCGCCTCTAAGCTGCAGTAAATGACCGAACAATGCACTGCAAAACAGAGCCGGAACGCCTGTTGTGCCATCATATTCTGCCGCGATAATTGCAGGTGCTGACCGATAAAACTCTTTGACAAACAGATCGATCTTGTCAGTTGTGACGTGTGGCTGGTCGCAAAGCGTGATCATAAGGCCGGTGAGTCTAGGCTCGATGATCAGGAGTTCACTCAATCCGGTTTTTATGGATGAACTCATCCCCTTCCGCCAGTCTCGATTTACACAGACATTGACCTCCAAATCTGCGATCTCCCGCATTGATCTATCGACTTCGGCGCCGAGAACTACGACCACCGGCTCGCATTTGGATTCGGCCAAGGCCTTGACTGTCTGGCGTAACAGAGTCGTTCCCTGATATTGAACAAGTTGTTTTGGCCGGCCCAATCGACTCGAACCGCCTGCCGCGAGCAGTAGCCCTCCAATCTTGGTAGCCTTAGATATGGTCATAGATCGGGCCTTGGCGACCGCGGAGTTGGCCACCGTCACGGGATGCAAGGACGCTCTGGATCTCGCCAAGGATCGAGAGTGCAATAGTCTCGGGCGTGGCGGCACCGATATCGAGACCAACCGGAGCGTAAAGCCGGGCGAGTTGTTCGTCGGTGAAAGGACTTCCGTCTACGGACACCTCCTCAAGTAGTTGTTCGGTGCGCCATTTAGGGCCTAGAACGCCAACGTAGAAAGCGTCAGAGAGCAGCACAGCGGGCAGGAGCGATCGGTCACGTACATAGTTGTGGGTCATGATGACCACCGCAGTACGCCTGTCACAGAAGTCTGGCTCAAATGGTTCGCCGATATTTTGAAGGACGAGAGCGTGGGCTGTAGGAAATCGTTCGCCTGTCAAATATGCCGATCGATGATCGTAGACCTTGACTTGCCAGCCAACTTCCGAAGCGATCCGTGCCACTGGTCTTGCATCCTCTCCGGCTCCGAAGAGCGAGAGCGAGAGCGGCGGTTCAATATTCTCGAATATGAACTCGACCGAGCCTTCTATCGGACTCAGAGTCTGAGAGCCCCAGCGCTTATCAGAAAAATAGAATCGGGAACACGCATCGCGCAATTGCGGCGAACCGGCAAGGAATGGCGGCAGCCCCTCAGTCAATAATCCGGAGCGCGTGTCATAAAATGCCCGCCCGCCCGTTGAAGAATCGGCTGAAACCGCAGTCGCTATTGTTAGCTTCTCACTCGCATAAACTGCCGCCCGGAGTTTGCTGATGAGAAGACTGTCGTGCACAACAGGCTCCATCAGTATACGAATAACGCCGTGGCAGCCCATGTTCATGTTGAAGACAGAGTCTTGGTTGTGACTTGTATCGTAGGTTAGTACCTCGGTACGGTGAGTTTTGAGAGTCTGTTTCGCGCGTTCGAGTACATCGGCTTCGAGACAGCCTCCTGACACAGTGCCGACGGTCTTGTCACTTGCAAGGATGAGCATACGGGCTCCTGGCAGCCGATAGCTCGAACCACGCACGCCGACAACGGTTGCTAGTACTCCGCGTTCGTCAACGGTGAATGCTGAGATTGTATCGAGGATTTCCCTGATCTCTTTCATCTGATGATATAGACAAGAGTCTAAACTCGATCATACTGAGCCCTACCAGTCACAGAAAGAACTGCCGCCTCTCGCGACAGCATTTTTTTGTTGAAGAGAGCGATCATAGGCTTACTTACCGCTCAATCGCGGGAGCTCGGGGTTGTTCGGATTGACCTGTTTCAAGCGCTGAACGGCCTTTGCGAGATTCTCTTGATCGCCTTTTTCTTTATAGGCAAAGGCAAGATTCTGCAAGGCCTTTTCGTACTTTGGGTCGGCCGCGAGAATGGTGTTGAACTCTGTGATAGCGCGGTCAGGGTCGGCGGGCTCACGTGAAAGGAACGTCAGTCCGAGGTCGTTGCGCACTTCCTTGTCGTTCGGAGCTTTAATGAGCGCGTCGCGATACCATTTTTCGGCTTCCTCGAACTTTCCACCGTCGTAGAAAGAGTTGCCAGCCTTGATCAGCGGTTCGGCCTCGGCGGGCTTGATCTTGCTTGCGGCCTCGTAGAATTTTGCGGCTTCATCGAACCGTTGGATCTGATAGTAAAGATCCGCCGCAGTCATTTGCGCCTCGTAGTTCTGTGGTTCAGAGCGGGCCTTTTCGATCGCGGCCGACACCTCAGGTACCGACATCCCGCCCGACTGGCCGTTGGCATTGCCGATTGGCGGGTGGTTAGGCGGCAAAGCGGAATTCGTGGCCATTAGCTGGTTCGCTGCCGAGGGCGAACCCGTCGATGTGATCGCATCGCGGTTGACGCTGTTCGCGAACATGAACCCGACTATCAGCCCGATCATCAGGCCCAACACCCCAAAAAGTAAGTTTTCCTTGCTCATTACCTTCAATTATAGCCGAACTGTAAACACAATAAAGGCGTCCGTCACTGGACGCCTTTTAGAGATTGGTGGAGACGAGGGGGATCGAACCCCTGACCTCATGAATGCCATTC
>CAZMQR010000010.1:0-19352 GCA_964568325.1 uncultured Chloracidobacterium sp.
AGGAACCAAAAAGGTCATTGCGTGAACAAAGTGTCTGGCTGCTCGCGGCCAAGGTGACGGGCTTTGCTCTTAGCTTCTTCCTGCCGCTTCTCGTCGTCCGTTATCTCGCACAGGATAAGGTCGGCCTTTATCGCGAGTCTTTTCAGGTAATTACGAACGCGGTCATCATCCTGTCAATGGGTTTTGCGATGAGCGCGTATTACTATCTTGCCCGCGAGAAAGAACGCCGCGGAGCTACGGTGCTCAACATCCTGCTCTTCAATTTCGTAATGGGCGGGCTGGCCTGCCTTACGCTATTCCTGTTTCCGCAGATCGTGGGCAACATCTTTCGCAGTCAGGAACTGACGCAGCTCGCTCCAAAGATCGGTGTCGTCATCTGGATATGGATCTTCTCGAGTTTTCTTGAGACCGTCGCTATCGCCAATCAGGAAGCCCGCGTCGCGACCGTCTTTATCATTGCTGCGCAGTTTACAAAAACACTGTTGATGGCAAGCGCTGTGTTTGCTTTCGCCACCGTCGAGGCCTTCATCTATGCCGCGATGGTTCAGGGCGTGCTGCAAACTCTCATCCTGATCTACTATCTGCGATCACGCTTTCCGGGATTCTGGCGCGGCTTCGACTTTGCATTCTTCCGCGAACAAATGGCCTATGCGATACCGTTCGGCTTGACGGGCATTCTATGGATGGCACAGAGCGACATTCACAATTACTTTGTTGGCTACAAATTCAGTTCCGCTGAGTTCGCGATATATGCTTATGGCTGTTTTGAGATACCGCTGATAGCAATGCTTTCGGAATCCGTAACCTCGGTCCTGATACCGCGGATGAACGAGCTTCACCAGGCCAACGACCACGACGAGATGATCCGTCTGACTGCGCGGGCGATGCACAAATTGGCGCTCGTTTACTTTCCTATCTATGTCTTTCTGATGATCACGTCGCAGACATTCATCATCACGCTGTTCACGCAAAACTATGCGGCGAGCGCGTCCGTTTTTGCGGTGAATCTTACGCTGCTGCCATTCAGCATCCTGATCACCGATCCGATCGTGAGGTCTTACAAGGAGCTCGGCCGGCTGTTCCTGCTGACCAGGATACTTGTGCTTGCAGCCCTTGTCTGCGTCCTCTACTACGGCCTAGGCCATTTTGGCCTGACCGGAATGATCACCGCTGCAGTCGGGGCGATCCTGATTGAAAAGCTGATCGCCGAAACTATGGTGATCCGCAAACTTGGCTTGGGATTGAAGCATCTGCCGTTGCTCACGAACGTCGGAAAGACTGCCATTGTCGCGGTATTCGCCGGGCTGGCCACGTATATCGTCTATTCGAATCTTAAAGATTATTTGCTGAGCGTCGGCGAGCATTTTGCTGCGGAAACCCTACACACGACACAACTCTCGGCTTTGAATTTCGTGGGTGGCAGCCTCGTATTGCTGATCTCAGGATTAGTTTTCGTCCCGATCTACCTTGTCACCGCCAACCTGCTCGGTCTCATAGAAGACAGCGAAAAACAGGCCGTGATGAAGATAATTCGGCGGTTCGTTCCTCGCCGAGACGGCGAACCGCTGACAGACACCCAATGAGCGACGGCCCAACAACCATAACGAAACTCCGATGGAATCTGCCGTGGCTGGTTCGCTATCCCTGGTCGCGTGTGAACGCGATCCTAGATCGGATGGCGTTTGAGAAGAAGCACTATATCATCACGGTGGCAGACCACTTCGAGCCTGGCTGGAGCGAGAACGGCGTCCTTGATCACAAGACGCAGATGAATCGGCTGCGGGAGTATCACAAGCTGGCCCGCGAGACGGGCGAGGCCGTCCGAGATGCGGACGGGACGAAATTTCGCCACACGAATTTTTACCCCGCCGAACAGTATCACCCGGACATTCTCGACATCATGGCCGAGATGCAGTCGGAAGGTCTCGGCGAGGTTGAAGTGCATCTGCACCACGGCGTGGACGAGCCTGACACTGCGGATAATCTGAGAGCCACGCTCGTTGATTTTCGCGATACGCTCGCCGGCCGGCACCATTGCCTCTCGAGGAGCGCTGGCAATGACACGCCAATGTATGCGTTCGTTCACGGAAATCTCGCTCTTGCAAACTCGTGCGGCGGCCGCTTTTGCGGTGTCGATAGCGAGATGCAGATCCTTCAGGAGACCGGCTGCTACGCCGATATGACGCTGCCGTCAGCGCCCGATCAGTCACAGACAGCGGTCATCAATCAGATCTACGAGTGCGGCGGCCCGCTGGACCGTCCGGTGCCGCATGCTTTCGGAACGAGGGCTAGTGTTAACGGCCACCAGCCGCAGCTGCCATTGATATTCACCGGGCCGCTGATGATGAACTGGACCCGGCGGATCAAGGGCCTGCCCGTGCCTCGAATCGACGACGGGGCGTTGGCCGCCAATCAGCCACTAGACGCCGCTCGTTTTCGTCGTTGGACATCGGCAGATATCACAGTGGACGGCCGATCCGATTGGGTGTTTATAAAACTCTACTGCCACGGATTTTTTGACCGTGATCAGAACGTATGCATCGGCGAGGATGCGAGGATATTTTTTACCGAAATGATAGAAAAGGCGGACAAGGCGGGGAATGTGATCCATTTCGCCACGGCCCGCGAGGCATACAATATCGCCCGTGCGGCAATGGACGGAAGATCAGGAGACCCAAACCTATTTCGCGATCATCTGCTCACACCGATCATGGCCGAGGGCAGATAAAAGCTTGTTATCATGGCAGTTGGGATGGCCAAACCTTTATCCAGGATCAGGAAGGTCCGGAGCCTCGACGAGATAATCACTCGGGGCGGACAGGCTATCTCTGCCTATCGTGACCAACGCGGAGGTATTGCACTGCCCTCGAACGAGGGCTTCACCAAACTTATCGACGAGAGCCAGTTCGGCTCGGCCCCGATAATCGCGGAGAGCCTGTGGCAGATGTTCTTCAAGAATGGTTCTGAACGATTCTTTCCGTCATTTCAGGATCGGGCAGTCTCAGTTCCGGCGTTCAGGGCGACATTTGACGACGCAACGGCCGACCGTTTCATCGCGGCGGCAGACAGCATTGCCGAAGGCCGGATAGACCTGCTCGGGCTCAAGGGCCTGTATGTCGGTACGGACATCGACTGGCTTCGCGAGCCGCTCTCCGCGAAGCGTTCGCCGCTGAAACACTGGAAGGATTTTGACGATCTTGACACCGAGTCCGGCAACAAGAAGATCGTCTGGGAACTCAATCGCCACCAGCATTTTTTTACGCTCGGCGTCGCATTCTGGCTGACCGGCGATGAAAAATACGGAGAGGTCTTCGCACGCCACTTATCATCCTGGATCGAACAGAATCCGCCGGGGCTTGGCGTGAACTGGTCGAGCAGCCTCGAGATCGCATTCCGGTCAATGTCGTGGATATGGGCATTTCACTTATTCAAGGATTCGGACCATTTGACGCCAAGCCTCTTTCTTGACGCGCTGAAGCATCTCCACCGTCACGGCCGCCATATCGAGCGATACCTCTCAAAATATTACAGCCCGAACACGCACCTCACCGGCGAGGGCCTCGGCCTGTACTATCTTGGAACACAGTTGCCGTTCTTCAAACGCGCCGAAAGATGGCGTAAGTTGGGTGAGAATATCCTCACTACTGAGATCGAAAAGCAGATACTGCCCGACGGCGTATACTTCGAGCAAAGCCTGTGGTACCAGCGCTATTCGGTTGATTTCTATCTGCACTTTGTGATCCTGCGCTCGCTCTTTGGCGGCCCTTATCTCAATACCGATGCCGCCCGGGTCGAAGATCGTCTTCAGACAGCCTTTGACTGGATGATGTCGGTCACGCAGCCGGACGGCTCAACACCGTTGATCGGGGATGACGATGGCGGACGCACGCTGCCCTTGACGAAGGCACGACCTGACGATTTCCGGGGATCACTCGCAGTATCGGCGATCATCTTTGACCGCGCCGACCACAAATTTGTGAGCGGCAATATCCAAGAGGATGTTTTTTGGCTAACCGGAAGCGACGGTATCGCAGCATACAACCGACTGAACGCGGTCGAGCCTGAGCTGACATCGACGGACCTAAGGGATGGCGGCTATTGCGTCATGCGTGACGGTTGGAGCGACGCCGACAATCACCTGATCGTCGATGCAGGTGAGGTCGGAGCCTTGTCGGGCGGCCACGGTCACGCTGACGCGTTGTCCATTGTGGCGTCGATCAACGGACAGCCGCTGTTGATCGACTCGGGGACCTATACCTACCACGAATCCAGCGAATTACGTGATTACTTTCGCTCGACCTCGGCCCACAATACGCTGGAGATCGACGGCCTCTCGTCGTCAGAGCCGGGAAGCGCTTTCGCCTGGCGCACTCGTGCGAACGCCACCATCGACCGCTGGATCAGCATCGGCCGCTTCGATTATTTTGAGGGTTCGCATGACGGTTACCGACGTCTCGCATCGCCGGCCACGCACACGCGTTCGATCCTGTTTCTGAAGGGCGACTATTGGATCATTCGCGACGTGGTCGAGACCGATGGCGAACATGCGTATTCGCTTAATTTCCATTTTCACCCGAGCGTCGCTACGATGATCGGCGAGCCGGCGACATGGATCGGCGGCGACGGATACCGAATTCACACGTTTGGCGACAACGGCACCTGGGAACAGAAAGAGAGTTGGGTCTCAACTAATCACGGAAACCGCGTTAACGCGCCGCTCATGCGCTTCGTTTCGCATGGGTTAGGCAAGCAGGAATTCTGGACGTTCATCCTGCCGGCGGACGAACACAATGAGCCCGAAGTCACCGAAGTCGATTCGCCGACGGGACGAGCCTTCGTGATCAGGCATCGCGGCTATTCTGATACGCTGCTGTTCAACGACACTCCGGGCGAGGCGGTAGAAACGGCCGCGTTTGAGAGTGACTTCAGGTACTCATGGGCCCGGCTGAGCGATGGCCAGTCGCTGCCCGACGAGTTTGTAGCGATCGACGGCAGCTTGTTCGTTCTTGGCGATACCGCCGTGGTCGATAGCCGCGACGAGAACCACGCATCAGGCCGACGTCTCGGTTCTGACGTTTACATAACGACCGATGCAGGCCGCTCTGTCCGTTCGGTCTGACTTTTCCCGTGAAGAAACGAGTTCTACAGCTTATCGGAAGTTTTCACCAGGGTGGCTCCGAACGTCAGGCCGTCGCGTTGTCACGCTTGCTGAAACGCGATGGGACATTCGACCTTCTCGCCGCCACGCTCAACCGTGAAGGCGTGCTCGTTGACGATATGGCCGAGGCCGGATTCGTAGACATCCCGGAGTTTCGGCTGAGGTCTTTCTACGACCTAAATTTTCTTCGACAAGTCCGAGAGTGTGCGAAATATCTGCGCCAGCACAAGATCGATATTATCCACACGCACGATTTCTACTCGAACGTCTTCGGCATGGCGGCCTCTACGTTCGCCCGAGTGCCGGTTCGGATCGCGTCAAAGCGTGAGACCGGTATGCGCACGCGCTCGCAAGAGATCATCGAGGGCATCGCCTTCGGCCGGGCGCATGCTATCGTCAGCAATTCAAAGGCGGCCCGAGATATGCTGGAGCGGCGCGGTTTCAGGAATATCAGCGTTGTCTACAACGGAACGGACGTCTCTCGATTTGACGTCAAGATCGATCATGCCGAAACACGACAGGCCCTCGGCCTTCCTTGTGACGGCATTCGGCTAGTCACATTGGTCGCGAATCTCCGCAACGCGGTAAAGAATGTTCCGATGCTCCTGCGTGCGGCGAAGCAGATACTGAATTCGACGAGCAGCGTCCATTTTGCCGTCGCCGGCGAAGGCAAGCTTGAAGTTGGACTCAAACAACTCGCCTACGAACTCGGCATATCTCAACATATAACTTTCCTCGGCCGATGCAACGATGTTCCTTCGTTGTTGGCTGTATCCGATGTTTGCGTCCTGACTTCGGATTCGGAAGGGCTGTCAAACTCGCTTCTCGAATACATGGCCGCCGGACGGCCCGTCGTGGCAACAGATGTCGGTGGGGCGTCCGAGGCTGTGATCAACGGTGAGACGGGGTATCTCATTCCGCCAGACGATCACAACAAATTAGCGACTCAGCTTCTCAAGCTTCTGTCGAACCCCGACAGCGCACGTCAAATGGGCCAAGCCGGCAAGGCAAGGGTAGGGGCTGCCTTTTCCGAAAGTGCCCTGCTTTCTGCCACGCTTGCCTTGTATAATTCGCTATTGGATCGCTAGATGGCCCTGCACATCCTTCAACTCGGCCCCTATCCGCCGCCTGAGGGCGGCATCACGCGCAATATCGTCGCGATCCGCGATCTGCTCCGCGAACGCGGCCATCGATGCTCGATCATTGCCACCTCACAAAGTGCTCGTGTCGATGACGAGCCGGACGTTTATCATCCCCGCTCGGCCCTCGCCCTGATCAGAGCCCTTAGGTCGATCGAGTATGACGTTCTGCACATGCATATCGGCGGTGACGTGACCCGTCGTGTTCTTGCTCTTGCATTCGTATGTACGCTGCTGGCGAGGGGAAAATGTCTCTTGACGCTCCATTCGGGCGGCTTTCCAATGAGTGAGGAAGCAAAGGCTGCCTCGCCCCGTTCAGTCCGCGGGCTTGTCTTTCGACGGTTCGAGAAGGTCATTGGGGTCAGCGATGGACTGGCAGATGTGTTTCGTGCGTATGGCATTGCGAACGATCGAATAGCAGTTATCCCGCCTTATGCTCTTCAGCCGCCCGACGAGAACGTAAAGATCCCTGACCATTTACTCGCATTCTGCGAATCTGGTTCGCCGCTGCTCGTCGCGGTCGGGGGCCTCGAGGTCGACTATCAGCCGTTATTTCTTCTCGATGCCATGGCGGACATCCTGGCTGAATTTCCGAATGCCCGACTGATGATCGTGGGCGACGGCTCGCTGCGCCGCGACGTTGAGGAGGCGATCAATAAGAGGCAATTCAACGAACGAATCCTCCTAACGGGCAATATTGAACATTCGCTAGCACTGCACCTAATACAGCGCGCCGACATCATGTTGAGAACTACGCTATTCGATGGTGATGCTATCTCGATTCGCGAGGCGTTGTTCCTCGGAACGCCGGTGATAGCAACGGATACCGGCACACGGCCGGAGAACGTGAATCTGATCCCGATCGGCGGCCATAAAGAGTTGGCTGCCGCCGTGACCGAGGCCCTCGATTCTCGCAGCCGACAACCGCGACGAGGCAAGCCCGACACCACAAACATCACGGCAGTAGTAGATCTATACGAGAGGGTCGCGGGCTAGCGTAGCCGGTCAAGACAGGTCCGCAAATAGTACCGAACGAGGTTGTCCTTATGCAGATACCTGTCAAAGAATTGGCGGGCGTTCAGTGCTATCTGCTCCCGCTCGTCGTCGTGGGCCAGGTAATATTCACACAGGTCAACGAGATCAGACATGTCCGGCTTGCAATAAACAATATGCGTGCGGTCAACGAGCGGGATGTGCATCAAGGCCGAGTGTGGGTAGGCGATGATACATGAACCTATCGCAAGATAGTTGATCAGCCGAAAGCAGAACGGTCCCAGGCCGGGAAGATCGATGCAGATCCGGGAACGGGCGATCTCCTCGAGGAATTCGGAATAGGCGATCGGATTCATGCCGCCCTCAAAACCGAATCGATCCTGAGCGATCAGCATTCCGGTGGCCTTTTCTCTGATCTCGCGTGCATATGCCAAGCCGAACCGCCCGCTAACGTCGTTGCGGTAGATCCTCTGACCTCTTAGTTTACGCAGCTTGTTCAGGCGACGATACAGCCGTTTGCCGTCGGCAACGTAGCCGCCGGGAACGACATTCGGAGCGGAATAGCCGTTTGCGTCATACTGCATCTTGAAATACAGGTCGCATTGCCGCACACAATCTTCATCGATCGGAAGGTAATCAGAATAGCCGACCGCGACGCGTCGAGGCCTGCCGGAAATTACGATCTCAAAGACAACAGTTCCCTTGTATGGCTGGGCGATGTCGTCGACGAGTTTGAGTCTTACGTATCGCTTGGATCCAACTTTCAGAAACTCGACCCAATCGCTGGCGGCGTCCCACTCATATTTGATCGGCCAGCGTATGCCGACGTCACGAAGTTCGGCCGGAGACAGGCTCCACTCAGAATTAGGAGCGGCAGTTCTATGCTCAAAGACATCGAGGAGGGAAGAAGGTATGAGCCGCGTCACTGGCTTGATTCTACACCAGATCTGACTGCTCCGCCCGGCAATGAGCGGGTCCGGCATCCGATGCTGCCCCCGTCGGTCGCTTTGTCCTTAAACCGGCTGTTTGTGGAAAGGCTAAAATTGCCGCCACTCGGATCGTCAAACCCGACCGCCGCAATGTCCGCCAGCCAGATGCTGTCGGGAGGAATTGCCGCGTCGTCACGGCTAACACGTTTGTTGTTGACGATGATGTTGTTTGCAAAGATCCGTCGAGCATCCGGCGAACGCAGATCAGCCAGCCCGTGAACGCCATAGTTTCCGTGGCAAATTATGTTGTCACGAATGACCAGATTCTGCGGCTGATCGCCATAAAAAGTGACGGTGTTGCCCTCATTCAGGACGGTATTATTCGCGACCGTCACGTCGTCGCCGCCGGACATCTGCAAAAAGTAGCCCGAGCCCGCGTATGAGGGGCCGCCGATATTCAGGAACAGGTTATTGAGGATACTAATTCGCTTCGCCATCTGGCTCGGTTGCGTATCATCACGTCCGAGCACGTTGATGCCCTCGCCGGCGCCGTCGATGATGTTATCGCGGATGATCACATCCTCGATCGTCGAAAATGGAGCACCGCCGTCCTGATTGCGAACAGTAATGCGAAAGGCGGAGCCTTCCCAGTTGTGTTCGAGGTAATTTCCCGTAAATGCTACGCGTCTCGCATTCTTGAGCTCAAAAAGTGTCTTGACCGTCGCAGTTTTGAACCATGCTCGCGGTTTATTCAGGTGATTACCCGATATCTCGATGTCCGTCGGCACCATCTCGCCGTTGGCCGGATCGGCGCCGCCGAACAGAATGTTCTCAGCACCACCCTCCACGTAATTGTTGATGATCTTGACGTTACGCGTGCCCGACCAGCCACAGATGCCCTGCGTCTCTTCGCTGCGAAACGCAAATCCCTCAATGTAGCTGTTCTTGATCGTCGTGTTCGCACTGTTTAGTGCAATACCACGCCGTGAAACTGTCGGCCCGGTCGCATGAATATAGCTCCGATCGACCTCGATCGTGTGCGGCACATTCTCAGGCCGCGTTTCCCTGCCGCCAAAGACCACGACTCCATAGTTGAAGAGCTTCCCGCTCGCTGTAAACTCGATCCCGACGAACCGATAATGATGTGCCCCGTTCACGGCCTGCACGGCAGGGCGGCCCAGAATGCCCGAGGTTATGGTCGCCATCGATGATCGCTGCGCAGGGCTGACCCGTTTTTCCGCGGGCAGGTCGGCCGCAGCCGACGAACGAATCGTCACAAAATCGGTCAGTGGCTTGTTTGGCAGGTTGATTGTCCCGCTGTAAACAGCCCCGGCCTGCAGTTCAACGACATCGCCGCTTTGGGCAGCATTCAGGGCAGCCTGCACATTGCCGCCCGAGGGAACATGTATGATGCGGCCGCCGTTCGGCCTCGACTCGACCACAGGCTGTGGGCCGATGATGCCAAGACGGCCGTCGTACCAGTCATACCAACCGGCCACGGCGAGGGCGATCACAGCAAAGATCGACGCCATCAGCCATTTGTTGATCGCATGTTTGCGGCCCTTTGAGCGGCGTTTCTCTCGCACTCGGACGACGTTCATCTGCATTGTTTCAGTCGCAGGCATTTCCTGGCAAATTAAATACGCAAAGGCAATAAAAATCTACAAAATCGCGCCGATTATGAGTTTCTAATTACGAGATCGCGCCGCCCTCGCGTCGGCGCCCACGTGTCTATGTGCGGCATTAACGGCATCGCATTCTCCCCAAACTCAAGACGGACTGTCAACAAACGCACGCTCGTCGCGATGCGCGACGTGCTGTATCATCGCGGCCCTGACGACGGCGGCGCGTTTGTCGATCACAATATTGGCCTCGCGATGCGGCGCCTCGCAATTGTCGATCTCGCCCACGGGGCACAGCCGATGACAAGCGGCGATCACGTCATCGTTTACAACGGTGAGGTCTATAACCACTCCGAAAGCCGGCCCGAACTCATTGCCCGCGGGCACAATTTTACAACGCATTCCGATACCGAGACGATCCTGCATCTCTACCAGGCATACGGGCGTGACTGCGTCGAGCACCTGCGCGGAATGTTCGCGTTCGCCGTCTGGGACAAGGCGAAGAAAGAGTTGTTCATCGCTCGTGACCGCTTTGGCGTCAAGCCGCTGTATTATGTCCACGCGGACGATGGCTCGCTATATTTTGCGTCTGAGATCAAAGCTCTTCTTGAAGCTGGAGCGATAAGTCCTGAGGTCAACTTCAACGCGCTGCCCGATCAGCTTGCCAATCACGGCACCAGCGGCGACGAAACGCTGTTCCGTGGCGTCAAACGTCTCTTGCCCGGCCACACGATGACGTGGAAAGACGGCAAACTCAGCCTTCGCGAGTACTGGGACCTTGAATTCGAACCTAAACATGAACCGCGGAGCGACACCGAATATATCGAAGAATGGCGCGGCCTGTTTGAAGAATCCGTCCGCCTACGGCTGATGGCCGATGTGCCGTTGGGAATGTTCCTGTCCGGCGGCATCGATTCGTCGGCAATTGCGGCGATGATGTCGCGCCATGTCGATGAGCCGATCAAGACATTCTCGGTCGGTTTTAGCGAACGCGAGGCTAATGAACTCGAATACGCGCGGCTCGTCGCCCGCACTTTTAGCACGGACCATCATGAGATCACGGTCACGCCCGATGAGTTCTTTAATGCTCTGCCAAACCTCGTCTGGCACGAAGACGAGCCGATCGGCTTTGTCGCAAGCGTCCCGCTCTATTTCGTATCAAACCTCGCACAGCAGCATGTAAAGGTCGTGCTAACAGGTGAAGGCTCCGACGAAATGATGGCCGGCTACGGCCGCTATGCAAAGGCCCTCATGCTGCTCGAATACGGCGAGAAATACGAGACTTTCACGCCGTCATTTATCCGCGACGCCGTTCGCGGCGGCGTAGCAACGCTTCCTCCGGGCGTCGGGCGTAAACTGGGCCGCACATTTCTCAGCCGCGAGGCGGATATCGAAAATCTTTTCTTCGACAACTTTGCCGTCTTTCCAAAGGCAATGCAGAAGGATCTGTTTAACCGCGAAACACGCGAAAGGTTCGAAAACGCAGATCCATTTGCCGGGCAGAATAAATGGCTCGACAAGACCGATGCCGAGGATGTCCTCGACAAACTGCTCTACGCAGATACGAAGACCTATCTCCACGAACTGCTGATGAAGCAGGACCAAATGTCCATGGCCGCATCGATCGAGAGCCGCGTCCCGTTTCTTGACCACAAGCTGGCCGAGTTCACCGCACGCATGCCGCGCGAGATGAAGCTGCGCGGTAGCACGACGAAATGGATACTGCGCGAGGCTATGAAGGGCGTCCTGCCGACCGAAATTCTCGAACGTCCGAAAATGGGCTTTCCCGTCCCTGTTGGCCGTTGGTTCCGAAGTGAATACCGGCACATCATCGACGATTATGTGCTCGGCCCACGTGCCACGGCACGCGGCATCTTTGACGAAGAGTTTGTCCGCGGCTTAGTCGCTCGGCACAATGCGGGTGAAGATCACGACGAACGTCTGTGGGCCCTCGTCAATTTCGAGATCTGGCACCGACGCTTTATTGACGGCGAACAGGAGGTAAAGGTATGTCAATAATTGCAGGTGCTTACAGCCGCAAGACAGGCGTGCCCGTTCCGCTCTCTGTCTGCGAATCGATCAAACGGCTCATCTCTCGAAACCCCGTCGACGAGGTAAAGGTTTTTGGCGACCGCCATGCATTTCTTGCGAAAGTCGACATTTGCGCTTTTGACGAAAGGGGTGAATATATCAGTTCGGACGGGTCCGTGTCACTGGCCGCAGGCGAACCGCTGCTCGTGTCCGCAGCCGGCACCGTTGCGTCGAGGCAAGCCGATATTCGTCGCATTCACGCGGGCTTTGCTGTCGAAGACTACTCAATATTGACCGAAGCGAACAGTACGTATTGCGCCGTCAATTACGATGCGAACAAACGGCGGCTCAGCCTGATCACCGGCAAACTTGGCATTAGGCCGCTCTACTACTGGCTCAATGACGATCTGGTGATATTCGCCAGCGCACTTCGTGTGCTCGAAGGCATGGTCGAGGTGCCAAAACGAATGAATGTGCGTGCCGTTACCGAGATGGCCGGGCTCGGCTACGCATTGGCCGACAGGACGCCCTATGCTGACATCTCGGTGCTCAAAGCCGGCGAGATGTTGCAGATCCGGGGACAGGAATCTTCTCGCTCGATCTACTGGCGTTGGAATGAGATCGGAACGTCAACGGCGAGTGAGGACGATCTGTTGGACGAACTTTACCGACGTTTTGAAAATGCGGTTTCGCGCAGGCTTCGCGGCGATACTTCGGCCATCGCCTATCTGAGTGGCGGGCTTGATTCCAGATGCGTCGTTGCTTCGCTCTGTGCTCAACACGCGCGCGTTCACACATTTAACTTTGCCCGTCCGGGGACGCAGGATCAAACTCTGGGCCGCCTTTATGCCGAGCTTGAGAATGTCATCCATACAGAAACGCCAAAGGACGCCGGCGACCAAAGGCCGGACTATTCGACGTTAATGACAAGCGCATGGGCGTCATCTGCAAACCATAACAATTGCCCACCGGAGCATCCACATCTTGCGTGGAGCGGCGAGGGCGGCAGCGTCGATCTAGGGCACGTTCATCTGAGCCGCAAGATCGTTTCCTTGATGCGCGACGGTGATACCGACGGCGCGATACAGGAGTTTATGCAGCGAGAGTCGATCCACGTCTCGCCAAAGCTGCTTAACGCCGAAGCGTACAAACAACTCGAATCGGTAATCCCGGTTGGGATCCGTGAAGAACTTGACGACGCACGGTCAGCCGATCCCGCACGTTCGTTTTATCTTTTTCTGATGCTAAATGACCAGCGGCGAAAACTCGCAGGCCATTTCGAGAATATCGATCTGCACAGGCGCGAGCTGCAGATGCCTTTTTTTGACAACGCGGTCGTCGAGTTGATCCTGTCAATCCCTGTGGACCTGTGCCTCGAACACCGGCTCTATGTGAAGTGGCTCTCGCGATTTCCGGCAGCGGTTACGTCAGTCGCATGGCAAGGCTATCCGGGCCATGTTCCGTGCCCGCTGCCGGTTCCTGACGGGCTCTCGTATCAATGGGAAGCCGGCTACCAGGCCGCCGAACAACGGGCGCTGAAGCAAACGCTAAATGAACGGGCGCGGCGGCTGATCGGTTCAAAGAATTTCGCCTCGCGTATTCTGAATAAAAAGAATATCCGACTCGCTGCCCTGATCCATAGAACAGGCTGGCGCGACTATGGGTATATCATTGAGACAGCCGATATTTACCAGGAATATTGGGCGAAATGTAACGGTGAGTACAGCTTGAGCTAATGACACCAACGCCGACATTATCGAAAAGATCAGAGGCCTCGAATGCTCTTCGCAGGCGAGACATCCTGTGCTTCAGCCACGACTGGACAGGTGATCCGCTGTCAAAAACGCATCTGATGCGCATTCTCGCCCGTGAGAACCGCGTGCTTTGGGTCAATGCTATCGCCAACCGCATGCCAACGGCGTCGAGCAAAGACGTATCGCGTATCTTTAACAAACTAAAGAGCTTTACTGAGCCAATTCGCGAGGTCGAGCCGAATATCTTCGTCCTCAATCCGCTGGCTATTCCCGCATACGGCAGCACGAACATCGTCTCGATCAATCAGGCATTCCTTATTCGTCAGATCAAGACGGCAATGCGAAAACTTGGCTTTGCCAACGTGGTCAACATGGTCTTTAATCCCGCCGCCGGGATGATCGCGGGTCGTCTGGGCGAGAGCGAACTCATCTATTACTGCGTCGATGAATACACGGCGTTCACGGGCGTGACCGAAGGTCTCAAGCGGATCGAGGACGACCTCTTTCGTCGGGCCGACCTCGTAGTGGTCTCAGCCGAACGGTTGTTTGAGAACAAGAAGCATCTTAACCCGAACACGCAGATCATTCGTCACGGGACGGACTGGCGACACTTTCGAACTGCCGTTGACGGCAATCTCGCGGTCCCTGCCGATATCGCTGACCTGCCGCGGCCGATCATCGGCTTTCACGGCCTGCTTGCCGACTGGGTCGATTACGAACTGATAAAAAAGGTGGCTGAACACTTTGCCCATGGCTCGATCGTCCTTATCGGCAAAGTCGCTGTCGATGCCGAACAAAAGATCAAGACACTCGACGGTGTTCCGAATGTTCACCGGCTCGGACGCAAGCCTTACGCCGATCTCCCTGCATATTGCGCGGCGTTCGACGTCGCCCTCAACCCGTTTGCGATCAATGAATTAACACTCGCGGCAAACCCGCTCAAGGTACGCGAATACCTGGCCGCCGGCCTGCCTGTCGTCTCGACCGATATCCCCGAGGTCCGCATCCTCGACGACGTGCTCGTCGGCGCCGATCACGCGGATTTCATCGCAAAGATCGAGACCGCGCTGTCCGCACCAAAACCGCGAGTCCAGGTCAGTGACGCCATCCGGCACGAGAGTTGGGACGCAAAGGTTGAGGAGTTGAGGAACATCATGCAACGGGATCGCTCTTTATGAGTTGCCTCCACCTTTAGGTGGAGGTTGCGATCCCTTCCGATTGGGGCTTTAGCCCAAATTTCGGCTAAAGCCGAGGACTTCTTTGATATCCACCTCCAGCTAAAGCTGGAGGCAACTTATAAGAAATGAAGATGAGTGCCACGATGACAAACGATCTGAAGATCGCCGAGCAGCACCAAACCGAGGTCGCCGCGGGCGAGCGTTTCGAGTTTGGTAAGAACTGGGCCGCGTTTCTCGCCGTTCTCGATGACGAGCGCATCGCGAAGGCCGAGGAATCGCTCAAGGAAATGCTCGAGGTTGATTCGCTCGAGGGCAAGGCGTTCCTCGACATCGGCTCGGGCAGCGGGCTGTTTTCGCTCGCGGCAAGACGATTGGGGGCCAAGGTGCATTCGTTCGATTTCGATTCGAGCAGTTTTGCGTGTACGCAGGAATTGCGAAACCGCTATTTCGCAAACGACCCGAACTGGCGTGTAGAGCAGGGCTCAGCCCTCGACGCCGAATATCTTCGGAGTTTAGGTACGTTTGACGTCGTTTACTCATGGGGCGTGCTGCATCACACCGGCGAGATGTGGCGGGCGTTGGAGAATGCCGTAATTCCGACCAAACCGGACGGTAAACTCTTTATCGCGATCTATAACGATACCGGCAGCCAAGCCCGTCGCTGGCATTGGATCAAGAAAACCTACTGCCGATTGCCACGGATTCTCAAGACACCATTCGCCGTCGCCGTCTCGTTGCCGGACGAGCTAAAACGCATGGCCTCGGCCATCATCCGTCTCAAGCCCTCGGAATACGTTCGCTCGTGGACGCAATACAAGAACGGCCGCGGCATGAACCGCTGGCATGACATCATCGACTGGGTCGGCGGCTACCCGTACGAGGTCGCAACGGTCGATCAGATATTCGATTTCTACAAAGCTCGCGGCTTCTCGCTCACCAAGATAACGACCGGTGGCGTCGGGCTTGGTTGTAATGAATTCGTTTTTGAACGCCGATCATGGCGCCGCTTGCCTCTGAACCCGACCTGATGTAGGCTTGCCGAACGACATCGTGAGGAGACTGTAAATGGCGGAAACAGGGCCGGTCGAGGACGCAATTTCCAAGATCAAGGAATGGAGCTTTGAGGTAAATGCGTATAACGTAGGATTTCAGTGTCCTGCCCCCGACCAGACCTGGGATGTGTTGGGCCACATATACCTGACGAATGGAAAAAAAATCCACGACGAGCCCGAAGCGCAAATGTATTTTTACGCCGACAAATGGGCCGAGCCCGAGGCGCGTGATAACGACCCGATCCAATACTATATTCGGCGATTCGATTCGATGTTTGAAAGCGTTGCCAGTGCCCTCGAAACCGATCGGAAAGTGACAGCTTATGCCCGCCAACTCGGGAAATGGGTATGGACGGGCGTTTGGGTCAATGACGCGGCTGTCGAGCGTGGCGATGCCGAACAAGAGATTCTGCGAGACGATTACGATCCTACTCGGGAATTGCGGCCTCGCATCATCGCAAACTCATTCGAGGTCCGGCTATCCGATGATGCTGCGCCCGGAAATGGCGCTCGATCGCCGATGATCGTGCTCCATCACAAGGCCCCAGGCCATACTGAAAAAGGCTACATCTACTTCCATCAGCAGCCAAAGACCTGGCATCCCGAATCCTCAGCTCCAAAGGATATCTGCCTTAATTTTCCGATCTCCCTATTCGGGCCGATACGCCGCTTCCTCGAGCGCACGTTAAGTGCGACTTCATCGAAGCATACCGTGAGTGTGTATGAGAAGTCGGGGCGGCCATCTGGAGCTATTGGTCTTGAGCAGGTCTATCGAGGATTGTCGATGAGCGGCCTGTTCAGCAGGCGGCGCACATAAACCGGCTAATAAACTCCTAATCCCCGTTATTCATCTTCTCCATCAACTCGGCCCATCGTTCGTCAGAGCGGAGCGATTCGATGTTGATGTCGTTTTCGAAGTGCGGTTTGTTTTGGTTGCCGAGGCGAATAGCTTTGTTTAGCCATTTGAAGGCGAGGTCTTTGTCGCCTAGCAGAGCGTAGGTGGCGCCGACCCAATAGGCCATGTCGTGATCGGAGCGCGAGATGGCAAGGGCATCGTCGGTAAGCTGTTCGCGGGCCTCATCCTCACGGCCTGAACCGGCGAGGTAGATCGCAAAGAGAGGCCTCACGCCGTCCATTCGCGGATTCTCCTTGAGCACCTTGCTCATTACGTTGATCGCCTCATCCTTCTGGCCGGTGTAATAGAGTACGCCCGATCGAAAGATCCTGAGCATCGGATGGTTCGGCTCGACCTTAAATCCCTTGTCCAATTCCTCGTTCGCCTTGTCGAACTCACGCTTGTAGATAAAGATGCGGGCTCGGTTGTAGGCGGCAACGGCCCGGGCCGCGGGGTCGAGACGCGTGAGTTTTTCAAAGGCCTTTAGCGACTCTTCATATTTACCGTCGAGGCGGTTGATGACGCCCGTAACGAAATAGAGAGCCGCATCATTCGGAAACTGTTTTTGCAGTAATTCGATCTCGCTGCGGGCCTTCTTCTTCTCACCGCGGGCCATGTAGATCATGACCATCAGCACGCGGGCCTCGACGACATTCTGGTCGTAGAAGAAGGCTTTGCTAAACGCCGCTTCGGCGTAGGTGTAATCCTCAGGCTCGCCCAGCCCTTTGAAAACGCGGTTCGCATAGCACGCGCCCAAGCCGCTGTATGCCAAGGCAAAATGCGGGTCGAGCTCGATCGCCTTCTTAAAACACGCTATCGCCGCGTCGCAATCCTCTGCGTCGATCGTGCGAAAGATGAACCGCCCAAAATGGTCACGGCCGCGAAGGTACTCTTCCCACGCCTCGGCATTATCGGTCGCCCGCTTGCCGAGTTTCTCGGCCTCTAGGTCGGTGAGTTCGAGCCGCAGGCCTTCGAGGATCCGGTGAGCAATGCCGTCCTGCAGCGCGAGAATATCGCTGCCCTCGGCATCGATACGATCTGACCAGAGTATGTCGCCCGTCACTACGTCAAGAAGCTGCGCGGTCACACGCAGCTTCTGGCCCGCCCTGATAAACCCAGCTGAAAGGACAGCGTGGACGCGCAGTTCCTTTCCCGCCTCGCGCGGGTCGATCTCCTTGCCTTGATATTTTGCGATCACTGACGATGGCCTAACGATTATCGAGCGGATCTGGGCAAGTTCCGTGATCACCGCGTCCGCGAGGGCAAACTCGTAAAAGGCCGAAGCTCCATCCTGGCTTAGGTTTTGGAACGGCAGGATGGCAACGCTCTTCTTCTCGGTCCCGGTCGCCGTCATCGAGATATCGGGAGCGAATGACGGCTGGCTCGATGCCGAGATCTGTGAGGGGAATGACTGTGAACTCGTTGATTCGGGAGTCGATCTGCCGGTGAACCAGTTGAGCATTCGTTTCACCGTGCCGCCGTCGGCATGCGCCGGTGCGAATGTATCAGAAGGCATCAACGGAGCGCCTGCTACCTGCTGCATCACAGCCCGAAGCTCATCACGCATCTGTGCGATCTTCTGATAGCGGCCCTTAGGCTCCTTTTGCAGGGCCTTGTCGATGATCTGCTGCAACTGCGGCGGCAGCGGGCCGGTTCGCATGTCAGCCAGCGGCTTTGGAGTGCCGTATAGCACCTGATGGCGAACGTCAATGACCGTTTTCCCCTGAAACGCCCATATGCCCGTGAGCATCTCGTAGAGCAGAATTCCCGTCGAGAAAATATCCGACCGCTCATCGGCGCGCTCACCTCGGGCCTGCTCTGGCGCGGCATAGGTCGCCGTGCCGTATGGGATCCCGAGTTCTGTGATCTCGGTCTTGTCGAGGCCCTCGTTCTGCTCGATCTGTTCGTCCTCGAGCAACTTGGCAAGGCCAAAATCGAGGATCTTCACCTGCCCCGAACCGGTCACCATCACGTTCCCGGCCTTGATATCACGGTGGATGATGTTCTTTGAATGCGCGTATGCCAACGCATCGCAGACCTGAATGGCGATCGACAAGGCACTTTTCAGTTCAAGCGGGCGTCCGGCGACAAGCTGGCGCACATTCTTGCCCTCGACGTACTGCATCGCGATGTAAAACGTCCCATCGGCATCGTTAAAGTCGTATATCGTGCAGATGTTCGGATGGTCGAGCTGTGAGCAGAGCTGTGCCTCGCGTTCGAATCGTTTGAAATTAGCTGTTTTCTTTGTGAGGTCGGGCGGAAGGATCTTGATGACGGCCTGACGGTTCAGTTTTGTGTCGAGGGCCTTATAAACGGTTCCCTGGCCACCCGAGCCTATCTTTTCCAGGATCTTGTACTGATTGATCTGAGAACCGACCATATCGATTTTGGATTGCGGATTGCGGATTGCGGATTCCTTTCAATTCCCCGCAGTCCAAATCGATCAAACGCAAACCAAGATAATACTTGCGGATATACAAATCCGCAATCCGCGATCTGAAATCCGCAATTTCTATCGTCCGGCAACCTGCCGCACCTACGGATGCACCGTTCAGCCACGGAGCGGGTTGCCCCAGCCGGACTGCTTCCAAACGCCGTCCT
>CAZMQR010000011.1:0-18256 GCA_964568325.1 uncultured Chloracidobacterium sp.
AGCTGCTCAAGGCCGTGCCTTTGGCCGATCTGGTAATCGTTCGGGTCGTGGGCAGGCGTGACCTTGACGGCGCCCGTGCCAAACTCGGCCTCCACATATTCGTCGGCAACTATCGGTATTTCGCGATCCGTCAATGGCAGCGCCACCATCTTGCCAATCAGGTCTTTGTAACGCTCGTCGGACGGATTGACCGCAACCGCCGTATCGCCGAGCATCGTCTCAGGCCGCGTCGTGGCGACCGTCACCGTGCGACGCATATCCACTATCGGATATTTCAGGTATGTCAGTTTTCCGTCCTTCTTCACCTCCTCTTTTACCTCGAGATCGGAAAGGACGGTCTTGTCCTTCGGGCACCAATTGACGATCCGCACGCCGCGATAGATCCAGCCCTCATCGTACAGGCTGCAGAATACGCTGCGGACGGCCAGCGAGAGGCTCTCATCCATCGTAAACCGGTGCCGTGACCAATCGACCGACACGCCTTCGCGACGCATCTGGTTCGTTATGGTGTCACCGTATTCATCTTTCCACTCCCAGCAGCGGCGGATGAACTCCTCGCGACCGATGTCGAGCGGCGTTTTGTTCTCTTCTTTGCGGAGTTGCTCGACGACCTTTCTCTGTACCGAAATGCCCGCATGGTCCGTGCCCGGCAGCCAAAGCGTCCGATAACCTTGCATCCGCTTACGCCGAACCAGCACGTCCATCAGCGTGTGCTGCAGTGCATGGCCCATGTGGAGACTCCCCGTGACATTGGGCGGCGGAATGACGATCGAATAAGCCTCGGCGCCCGGGTCCTGATTGATCTCAGGAGCAAAAAAGCCGCTCTCTTCCCAGCGCTTGTAGTGGTTTTCCTCGGCCAGCTTTGGTTCGTAGGCCTTTGCGAGTTCCATAACGTAAAACCTAGATTGTAAAAGATAAGCCACGAATGCACGAATAAGAGAAGCAATCGTCGAGCTTCCCGCTATTCGTGCACTCGTGGCTAGTTCTTATTTTGGCTTGCTCTCGGCGTCCAAAGCCTCGCGCATAAGTTTTTCGGCGATCTTTGGAACGGAGTCCTGTGCAACTTCGCGAATTATTCGATCTGAAAGCCTGTCGATAACGACCTTTGCGATGCGATCGATCAGGTCTGGCGAGAGGTTTTTGATAACTTCGTCAGACTGAGCGGGCGGCGTTTGAACAGGTGCCGCAGGCGGCGTATCCTCGAAGATGAACTTCGGGGCAAAGCTCTCAGACGGAGCAGGCGGCGGCGCAGCCGACTGTTCCTCATCAGTAACCCTTACAAACTCGGTGACCGCTGAGGCGATCTCAGATACCGGCACAAATTCCGGCACGTCGTCAGCCTCGGCGGGTCTGCTGGCTTCGATCAGCTCGTCGTCCATTCCGGCATCGCCCAGCAGGTCATCGAGGGTATCAAACTCTTCGATCTCAGCAGTAACGGCAAAGCTGTCGCGATACAGATCCTCGATGTCGGCATTCTCGGCGGCCGATGCGGCCACTAATGGCCCCCCAACCGGTGCTGAGACCTCACGGCCGAGGAGTTCATTGACGCGTATAACAAGCTCGCGGATAGAATGGAACGGTTTCGTCATAAACCCATCCGCTCCGACGCGTTCGGCCTCGTCATGATCGAATGGCACGAATGCCCCCACAAGTAACAGCACGGGAATGTCTCGCGTCAGCCCGTCCTGCTTGATCATTTCGCAGATCTGGTAGCCACTCGTGCCGGGCAACTCCACATCGACCAGCACGATGTCGGGCTGGATCTCGACAAACCTGTGCATAGCCGCCTGCGCGTCTGCTGTCGACGAGACCTCGATATTCTCGTCCGCAAGAGCAAGTTCAATGACCTTGCGTATAGACGCCGAAGGATCGGCAAGCAACAGTTTTAGGTTCTTCTCTTTCAAGCGTTTTGGACCACGCGGCGTGGGGCCGGATCTTTGAGTCGATTTTATCAGATTACCCGTGGCGCAGGCGAGATATTTACGAGTTCGGCGGCCAGCCTGATCGCCGAGATCATGCTCGATGCGTCCGCAATGCCCTTGCCGGCAATGTCGAACGCGGTCCCATGATCGACTGACGTGCGAATGAGCGGCAGCCCGAGCGTAACGTTCACTCCCTCACCAAACGACAAGGACTTGACCGCGATCGTCGCCTGATCATGATAGAGCGATAGGACGACGTCGAATTCGCCTTTGTAGCCGCGTAGAAAGATCGTATCCGGCGAATACGGGCCGCTCACGTCGATACCGTTCGCCTTCGACCGCTCGACCGCAGGAGTGATCTCCGCTGCCTCCTCCGGGCCAAACATGCCGTCTTCGGAGGCGTGGGGATTAAGGCCCGCAACGGCTATCGACGGCCGTCGGCCGAAGAGTTTTGTCATAGCTCGGTCGGTAAAGTCGATGAGTTGAACGAGATTGCGGGTGGTGACCTTTTCGATCGCTCTTGTGAGCGGCAGATGTGTCGATAACAGGACCACGCGGAGCTTATCGGCAAAAAAGCTCATTCTAAACTCGTCTGTATTCGTCAGATCGGCAAGGAATTCGGTGTGCCCGACGTGATGATAACCACCAAGGGCGAGTGAATGTTTACTGATCGGCGCGGTGCAGATAGCATCGATGTGGCCGTCCCGCCACAGCCTAACGGCAGTTTCGATGTATTCACCGGCCGCCTTTCCTGTGGCAGCGGTGCTGGAGCCTGGAATTACCTTATCCGCCAGGTTTTTGAGGTCATGGATCCGAGCAGGTTCGGTCAACCCAAGAGACTCGCCCGTTAGACGCAAAAAGGCCGCATCTCCGATCACCATCGGGCGACAAACAGATGCGACACGCTCATCGGCAATTGCCTTGAGCGTTATCTCCGGGCCGATGCCGGCGGCATCTCCGAGAGTTATCCCGATGACCGGAAGCGTCATGCATAAAGTATGCGCCATAAAAAGCGAATAGCGAAGAGCCGCAACTCTTCGCTATATCGTTTTCACTTATTCGTTATCAGTTATCCGATCAGTCCGCCTGCCTACGCATAAATGTCGGCACATCGATATTCTCGACCGGCTGCAGGTCGTCCGGGAGAAGTATATCCGAAGCTTTGATCGGCATGTGCGATGGAGCGGCGACCGCGCGGGTCTCTGTGACTTTCGGCTGCGGTGCGCGTATTGTGCCGGCGGTATCAAATCCCGTCGCGATGACCGTGATCCGGATCTCATCGCCCATATCGTCCTTTATCACGCTGCCCCAGATGATGTCTGCGTGATCGTCAGCTTCGGTCTCGATCATTCCGATCGCATCCTCGACCTCGCCCAAAACCATTCCGGGGCCGCCGGTGACGTTGATAAGGGCGGCCTTTGCTCCCTTTATCGACGCTTCTTCGAGTAATTTGTAATCGAGAGCCGCGCGCATCGCCTTTGACGCCGCGTCCTCGCCCTCACCTTTGCCGATGCCCATCAGAGCGACACCCTTGCCACGCATCACGGTCGTAACATCCGCAAAGTCGAGGTTGATGATGCCGGGGGTGATAATAAGATCCGTGATGCCGCGAACCGCCTGCAGCAGCACATCATCGGCACGACGAAAGGCCTCCATGATGGTGATCTTTTCCTCTACCTCGCGGAGTTTAGAATTCGGTATCGTCAGCAGAGTGTCGACGCAACCCCGAAGGTCTGCAATGCCTTGGTCGGCCTGCGCCATTCGCTTCTTACCCTCAACGGTAAACGGTTTCGTCACTACCGCTACCGTCAATGCCCCAAGTTCGATCGCGAGGCTTGCGACGACCGGTGCCGCGCCCGTTCCCGTCCCGCCGCCAAGGCCGGCTGTGACAAATACCATATCCGAGCCCTCAAGCACGTCCAGGAGCTTTTCATGATCCTCGAGAGCGGCCTGTCGCCCTGTCTCCGGGTTAGAACCGGCCCCGAGGCCGCGCGTCGATTTGCTGCCAAGCTGGATCTTGATCGGCGCCTTTGACGCGTTCAGCGCCTGAACGTCAGTGTTGGCAACGATGAACTCCACACCCTTGATGCCGGCGTCGATCATCCTGTTGACCGCGTTACCACCGCCGCCACCGACGCCCACGACCTTGATCCGAGCTCCTGTTATCGGAGGCTCGTCGATGAACATCTTTATTCGCGGGTTTATCTGCAAGTCGTCCATAGTAATTGAACTTGTCATGACTGATCACCAAAACGTCCGGCCTGAAAATGACCTCGTGGGCTAAGCAAAACTAACAATATATTGTGCTGACGGGAGAACAGCATACAACGATTTGCGGTAGATTTCAAATCGTGCGAAACGTTTATCGGAAACGATCTCGAAAGTTCCCGAGCCAGTCCGCTACGCGTCGGGCCGACGACCGAGGATCGCCTCCGTCGCGCAACTCTACACGCATTCCGCCGAGCGCCAACCCGGCCGCCACCGCCCACTCCGGGCCCGTTATCTCATCGGCGAGGCCGCCAAAATATGAGCCTTCGAGAACGCCGACGCGCGTTGGCGCGTCAAACACTTGCTCGGCGATCTCGGCCAGGCCGTGAACTGCAGAACCGCCGCCGGTCAAAAAGACGCCACCTGAGATCTGGCCCTTCGCACCCGAAACTTCCCGTGCAACGTGCTGCAATAATTCAACCGCCCGCGGCTGCATGATGTCGCAGAGGATCTCCTTTGAAAGGGTGCGCGTTTCGTCTCGCCCGAATGGCACGATCTCGATCGCCTGCTGCCTCTCGTCCTCGTTCAGAAGGAAAGAGGCGACGCAGCCATAGTCCTCCTTGATCTTGTTCGCCTCAGGAATAGACACGCGCAAGCCTGTTGCGATGTCCTTCGTAAAGTGCATGCCGCCAAACGGAAACATCGCCGTATGCTGGACCGCCCCACGACCGAAGATCATAAGGCTCGTGAGTTCAGAACCCATATTGACCACCGCGCAGCCGTACTCTTTGTCTTCCGGTGTCAATACGCTCTCGGCCGCTGCCAGCGGCTCCAGCACCATCTGATCGACGTCGATACCGGCACGGCTTACGGCCTTCTTCAGGTTCTGGCGGCCGGCTCCGGGGCTCGTCACCACGTGCACAAGGGCCTCAAGCCGCGACCCTGTCATTCCCACAGGCTCGGTAATGCCATCCTGCCCGTCAACCAGGAATTCCTGCGGCACGCGGGCCATGATCTCCCAGCCTGGCGTCAAAGGCATAGCCGATGCCGAATCGATCGCACGCTCGACGTCCTCGTCGGTGATCTCCTTGTCGGGGCCGGCGACGGCGACAACGCCATTCTTGTTCTCGCCCCGCAGATGCTCACCTGACAGGTTAACGACTGCCGATGCGATATCGACGCCGCTTACGCGTTCGGCCTCGGCGACGGCCCGTCTGATCGATTCGGCCACAGCCTCTGTCGACGTGACAACGCCTCGACGCATGCCGCGCGACTCTGCCTCACCCATGCCGACAATATTCAGCTTTCCGCTCGGCGCCGATTCGCCGACGACGCACCGGACGCGACTCGTACCAATATCAAGGCCAACGACCTGTATCTCGTTCGACATAGCTAAAACTCAATGTACTGAATGACCGGATATATTCCGGCCGCGTCCACGGACCTGACCTTTGATCCTTTGCCGGCAACGGCCTCGATAGCCGAACGCAGGCTCTTGCCCAGATTTTCCTTTGCGACATAGACCGCGATCGCCCGGCCAGAGTCTTCGATCGTAGCCGATGGCTCACGAACATTTGTGAGATCGACCGCCTTGACCCGCGATGCAAGGTCAAACTGCCGCCATTCATCGACCATTTTCGCGTAGAGCTTGAGTCGCGTCAGATTATCGTTCTGAGCCTTTTCGCTCTTTGCCTCATCCCAACCGATGAGCACGAACGGCAGATCCTTCTCGCTCGCCGCAGGCGCGAGGACCGTGCCTTCCGTATCGACCAGATGATCGCCGGCCTTAAGCCGAACGATCGCAGCGGGAACGCGTTCTGTGATATCAACGCGGATCCCGGCCGGAAGCTCGCGCGAAAGGGCGGCAGACCGCACGAACGGAAATTTTTCGAGCTTTGCCCTGATCACCGCAAGATCGCTGTTCCAGACGCCTGTCTTTTCGGTATCCGCCGCCACGACGCGGCGAATATCTTCGGCCGGAGTACGTCCGTTGCCGCGTATATCGATGCGCCGAACCTTGAAGAACGGCGAGCCCGCCGCAGTTTCATAAAAGACAGTCGCAACAACGCAAATACTTAGCAGCAAGACGCCGCTTAGGGCCAACGGAATGAACACGCGGATGCCGCGGTCTGCCGAGCTTCGCGACGACGACGGTTTTCGGCCACCGCGGACGCGGACGGCGGCATTTTTCGTTCTGCTTGTGGTTCTCTTTTTCTTTGCCACTTACTACTGCAACTTCTCAACGATCTCGTCCGACAGCCGCGTAACGCTCCCGGCACCAAGTGTAATGACCAGATCTCCGGGCTTCAGCGAAGGAACGACCTTGTCAGCCGCCGTCTCGACGGCCCCGATGTATGAAACGCCCTTATGCCCGCATTTCTTGATGTTGTTCGCCAGGACTTCGGCCGTTATTCCCTCGATAGGCTCCTCGCTGGCAGCATATATGTCGACGAGGTACAAAATATCGGCGTTGTTGAACGAACCAACAAACTCATCCATCAGTTCACTCGTCCGTGAATACCGATGAGGTTGGAACACCACAACGATCCGTCGGCCGGCGGCGCTGTTCCTCGCAGCGTCGAGGGTTGCGACGATCTCGGTCGGATGATGCCCGTAATCATCGACGACCGTGATGCCTCTCGCCTCGCCTTTGAACTGAAATCGCCGGTTCGCATTCTTAAAGCCGGCAAACGCCTCAGCGATCTTGCTGAACGGCACCTCCAGCTCGATCGCGACCGCCGTAGCCGCCAGGGCATTGTAAACATTATGTTGGCCCGGCACCGGCAACAATATCTCGCCAAGCTCTTCACCACGATGGACAACCGTAAACCTCGAACCGAAAGTGTCGTTATAGCTGATATCTTTTGCTGAAAGATCGGCCTGCGCACTCAGCCCGTATGTAATACGACGACGCCGGATGTTAGGAATAATGCGTTGCACGTTTTGGTCATCGAGGCAGATGATCGCGGCTCCATAGAACGGGATCTTGTTCACGAAATCCGTGAAGCACTGAACAACATCTTCCATGTTCCGGTAGGATTCCATGTGCTCTTTCTCGATGTTCGTCACCACAGCGATCGTCGGGTACAGCATCAGGAACGACCTGTCGCTTTCGTCGGCCTCGGTCACAAACCAGTCGGACTGGCCGAGCCGGGCGTTCGACCCGAGCGTATCGACCACGCCGCCGACGACGGTTGTCGGATCGATTCCGGCGTGTCCGAGCACGGTGGCGATCATCGATGTCGTTGATGTCTTGCCGTGGGTGCCTGATATCGCAACGGCGTAAGGCCTGAGGGTCATCAGTTCTGCCAGCATCTCGGCCCGCGGGATCACGGGGATGCCGCGCTCCTTGGCTTCGACGACCTCAGGATTGTCTTCCTTGACGGCCGACGAATAGACGACGACCTCGGCTGCACCAACATTCTCGGCCCTATGGCCCTCGGCGATGCCGATGCTAAAGAGCGTTTCGAGGCGTTCGGTGTTCTTACCTCTCCTGACGTCCGAACCGGTCACGATAAAGCCCAGATTGCACAGCACCTCTGCGATACCACTCATTCCGATGCCGCCGATGCCGATAAAATGTATTCGCTTTACGTGCCTAAACATTACTCTTTAGTTCCTCTATCAGGTCCACAGTCGCCGCGGCGGCGTCCGGCCGCCCGAGCTCTCTTGCGGAGTTCGCCATCTTGCTGACTCGCTCCGGCGAGTCGATCAGATCACGGAGCGCGTTTGCAAGCGAATCGGCCGTCAACTCCGTTTGCAGTAACATCCGAACGGCACCGGCATGCTCCATTGCCTCGGCGTTCTTGCGTTGATGGTCGTCTGCCGCCCCAGGAAACGGCACCATGATCGCAGCCTTTCCGGCGGCGGCTATCTCGGCACAGGTCGTCGCTCCCGCCCGACAGATGATCACGTCGGCCTTGCCAAACTCTACAAAGATATCCGAGATGAACGCCCGCACATCAGCATTGGGAAAGGCCGACTCCGCATACGCTGTCCGCACCGCGTCAAAATCGTGTTCCCCGGTCTGATGTGTGATCGTCAATCGCCCGCCGAGGTCTGCAAGCTGCGGCAAAGCATCAGACATCGCATTATTGATCGCCCTCGCTCCCTGCGACCCGCCGAAGATCAACACATGGAACTGATCCGAGGGTTCCTTTGCAGGTATATCAAAGAACTCCTGCCGCACAGGATTGCCCGTGACCACGCCCTTTCTGCCGAAAAACGGCAATGCCTCATCAAATGTTAATGCCGCCTTCTCCACGAACCGCGCCAATTGGCGATTCGTAAAGCCCGGCAATGCGTTTGAATCCATCACCAGTGTGGGCACGCCCATTATCGCGGCCATTAGCAGCACAGGCCCAGAAACATACCCGCCCGCACCGACGACCACGTGCGGGCGAAACTGTCGAATGATCCGGCGCGCTTCAAAAAAGCTTCGCGGCAGCACTGAGAGCCCCTTGATCTTGCCCATGAGCCCGACATTCTTAAGGCCCGCACTGTTTATCAGCGACAGTTGGAAGCCATTCTCCGGAACGATCCGTTTCTCCAGGCCGCGCGCGGTGCCGACGAAGAGCACCTCGCTCGTCTCGTCTCGCCGCATCACCTCATTTGCGACGGCGATGCCCGGATAGATATGTCCGCCGGTCCCGCCGGCCGCGATCAATACTTTCATCACGCCCCTGCTGCCCTCGCTTTGACCCGGCGTGGCGCCGGATAACGGGCCGTCCGCTCTTGAGCGCCGGCGAACCTGGATATGCTCAACAGCAGGCCGACACCGATCAATGAAACGACGATCGATGATCCGCCATATGAGATGAAAGGCAGCGGAATGCCCTTCGCCGGCAATACCGATGTAACAACACTGATATTGAACAATGCCTGCATTATGATGCCGGTTATCACCCCGATGCCGAGGAGCATCCCGAACCGGTCCGGAGCCATCACCGCCGCACGGCTCCCGCGCCACAGCAGCAGTCCAAACGCGAGGACGACCGCCAGCGTGCCGATCAGGCCAAACTCTTCACCGACAACCGAAAAAATGAAATCAGAGTACGGATACGGCAGGTAAAAGAGCTTTTGCTTCCCTTGAGCGAACCCCTCGCCAAATATCCCGCCCGAACCTATCGCATACAGCGACTGCACGACCTGATAGCCTTCGTCGTCGGCATATTTGTAAGGGTCCAGGAACGCCAGCATGCGAGCTACGCGCCAGGGGGCAAAGATGATCGACGCCGCACCGCCAACGAACATCGCTCCGGCAACCGCACCTATATGTACCAGGCGAGCGCCTGCAGCGTAATAGACTGCCGAGAACACGGCACACAGGACAAGCGTCGTCCCGAGGTCCTTCTCTGCAAAAACAAGGCCGCCCAGAACGCCGAGACACAACAGGCAAGGGACAACCGCCTGCGAGATGCTGCCGACGGCGTCTTCCTTTTTCGTCAACCAGTACGCCAGGAAGATCGGCAAGGCGACCTTCGCAAGCTCCGATGGCTGGAACGAGAATCCGGAGAAACGGATCCACCGACGAGCTCCATTTATCTCCGGAAACGCAAACACGGCCACCAGCAGAGCTACGGTCAGCAGCAAAATACCAAAAACGACCCACGCTTTCTGAAAGATGTGATAATCAAGGCGGCTGACCAGATACATCGCCGCGAGCCCTGTAGCGGTAAAGCCGATCTGCTTGTAGAAGTACGTATACTGGGTCGCCGATTCGCTCTCCTTTAGCGAGAACATCGCAGAAGCGCTAAACACCATCATCGCGCCAAACAATGCCAGCGCGACCGCGATGCCAAACATAAACCAATCTGGACGTCTTCCGTCAGTCATTTGATCGTCACATATCCGAGGCCGATTACTACAGAACGATCAGCCCGGAGAGTTCAGCGCGCTGCCGCGCCTGCGTCGCCGAGGCGGCCAACTGCGGCCTTAAATACTTCACCACGTTCCTCAAAACTCTTAAACATATCAAAGCTCGCACACGCCGGAGCAAGCAGGACCGAATCGCCGCATTGGGCAGCTGCAAAGCCTTTATTAACAGCATCTTCCATCGAATCGGCACGTTCGATCGGGGCTCGTCCGCGAAGCTGCGACTCGATATTGTCGGCATCCTCACCGATCAGGATCAATGAACGGACGGACGATTCTATCAATGGGATCAAGGGTGCATACGGCGCATTCTTGCCTCGGCCGCCAAGTATCAAGATCGTTTTCCCGTCAGGGCTGCTCAGAGCCTCCAGTGCCTTGCTGGTCGCATCAACGGAGGTCGCCTTCGAGTCGTTATAAAACTTCACGCCCGTGATCTCAGCAACAAATTCGATCCGGTGGGCCACACCCTTGAAATCCGCGACGGTCTGCCGCATGGACTCCGGCGAAGCGCCACACGCGAGCCCCGCCGCCATGGCCGCTAGGACATTCTCGACATTGTGCAGCCCGCGAAGAAATATCTCGTCCCGCGTCGTCAGCACCTTCTCTATCCCGTTCGCACGGCAGATCAATTCATCACCCCGAAGGAACATCCCTTCGTCGAGTTCCCTGAGAACGCTGAACATTACAACATTCGCCTTTAGGCCCGCTGCCCAACTCGCAGTGATCTCATCATCCGCGTTGAGGATCGCGACATCCTCATCCGTCTGATTCATAAAAAGCCTGTGCTTTGCTGCGGCGTAATCCTGAAATCCCTCATAACGGTCGAGGTGATTCGGCGTGACATTCAGACAAATGCCGACCGCCGGCCGAAAGTCAACGATCGTCTCCAGTTGAAAACTCGATAGCTCTGCAACGGTCCAGCCATCCTCACGCGAAGCCTCGGCCATACTGACGAGAGGCGTGCCGATATTTCCGCCCACCTGAGCAGGAACGCCGGCATTCGCCAGAAGTTCGGCGATCAGGGCAGTTGTAGTCGTTTTTCCGTTCGAACCCGTGATACCAACGATGCGGCCCTTCATAAAGCGATAGGCCAGTTCGACCTCGCCGATGACCTCGCCATCTTTGCGATCGACATAACGCGCAGGGATCGAACCTGTCGGCACGCCCGGGCTGATCACGACAAGATCGATCTGATCGAGCAGCCACGAAGGAATGTCGCCACCGATCAAGCCCACGTTGTGCGACGCCTTTATCTCACGGGCCGCTTCCGGCCAGTCCTCGACAGGCTTCTTGTCGTGGAGAGCGACCGTAGCTCCACGAGCGGCCAAAAAGCGCGCCGATTCTATGCCGGACTTTCCGGCCCCGAGTACGAGCGCTTTTCTGCCCTTGATCTGCATAGTCAACAAGTTTAATAGGACACATAGGACTTATGAGACCTATTGGACCTATCTGAGCTTTAGTGTCGAGAGGCTCAGCAGCGCAAACAGTATCGCTACGATCACGAAGCGAAACACGATCTTTGGTTCCTTCCAGCCGGTGAACTCGAAATGGTGATGCAGCGGCGTCATCTTAAAGATGCGCTTGCCCGGATTCCCACCGCGTTTCGTCAGCTTGAAGACGCCAACCTGCAGCATCACCGATGCCGCCTCGAGGACAAAGACACCGCCTATGAACGGGAGCAGAAATTCCTGCTTCGTCAATATCGCCACCGTACCGAGAGCACCACCGATGGCCAGCGAGCCGGTGTCGCCCATAAAGACCTCAGCGGGCGGCGCGTTATACCATAAAAAGCCCAGGCTTGCCCCAACCATTGCCCCGCAAAATACTGTCAACTCCGCAGCGGCCGGATTATGCGTAATATCGAGACGTTCGGCCCAGCGGGCGTCGCTCGCGAGGTAGGTCAGCCCGGTCAGCGCGGCCATCGCGATAAATGTCACGCTCGTCGCCAGCCCGTCGAGTCCGTCCGTCAGATTAACTGCGTTTGACGACCCAAGCAGGATGAAAATGATGAAGCCGCCATAGATGATCGGGCCGACCCAGCTTATGCTCAGCGCCGGATTCGCCTCAGCCGTGGCCTTGAAAAACGGTATGCTCAGGTTCCACGGATACTCGCTGAACGCCCATAACAGCCCCCAAACGCCCAGAGCGATCCCAAGCTGCCCACCGATCTTTTGCCAGCCCGTGAGGCCGAGACTCCGTTTCTTGACGATCTTGATGTAATCGTCCGCAAATCCGACAACTGCGAATAGCGTCGTCGCCCCCAATGCGAGCCAGAGATAAAGGCTGTCCGGCCTCGCCCACAGCACTGTCGAGATCAGCACGGCCCCGATTATCAAAACGCCGCCCATCGTCGGCGTTCCGCGCTTCTCATGATGCGAGGCGGGGCCTTCCTCACGTATCTCCTGGCCATATTTCATATCGGCCAGTTTTCGTATAACGCGGCCGCCCAGCAGCAGCGAGATGAGGAGAGCCGTAACCGCCGCAAATGCCGTCCGAAATGTGACGTACTGAATAACGTTCAGGCCCTTGAACAGGTACGACTCGCTGTTGCGGCCATAGCCCTGAAAGAGAAACTGGTAAAGGAAGTAGTAGAGCATCAGATGTTCAGGCCGTGCCGCCGTCCTCCATTTTGAATTTCTCCAACAACCTCTCGATCACCTTTTCCGTCCGAACGCCGCGTGAACCTTTTACGAGGACCACATCGCCCGGACGAATGATCTCGGCCAAACGCTCACCGGCCGCATCAGAATCCTCTGCAAATTCAACGCCTGACAGGCCTGCATCTCTCGCCCCATCAACAAGATCTGCGGCCAAGCCGCGAATGCCGATCAGCAGATCAATGTCCGCTGCGGCGATCTTTTCGCCCGTTTCCCGGTGGATGGCGGCAGACTTCTCACCCAATTCAAGCATCTCACCGGCGACAACGATCCGTCGCTCGGCTGTGGGGCTGCCGCTGACAAGCGTATCGATCATCGAGAGCAACGCGGACGGATTCGAATTATACGAATCATTGATCACCGTAAAACCGTCCGCAAAATGCACCACTTCACCGCGCTGTGGCGGCGGCTCGACCGAGCTCAGGGCGTTTGCGATCTCGGCGACCGGCATATCAAAACTAACGGCCACGGCCGCCGCTGCCAATGCATTGAGGATATTATGTGTGCCGTTAAGGCGAAACTCGACATCAGCCCTCTCGCCGCCGGCAGTAAGGGCAAAACGCGTCTCTCCGAAGCGGTCGAAACGAACGTTGCCGGCTCGAATATCCGCACCATCGGAAAAACCGAAAGTTATCGTCCGCCCTCTACTCAAACTGCGCATCGCCGCAACACGATCATCATCGGCATTCAATACGGCGGTTCCGCCTGCCCTCATTCCCTCGACGATCTCCGCTTTCGCTCGGGCAACATTCTCGATCGATCCGAGGTGTTCTACGTGAACAGGCAAGACGTTGAGCACGACCGCGACATCTGGCGGCGTGATCCTGCACAACCGGGCGATCTCATTCATGGGCGTCGACATTCCCATCTCCAGCACGGCCAGGTCGTAGTTGCTGTCGTCGGCCAAATTTAGCACGGTAAGCGGTAATCCAAGCCCGTTATTGTAGTTCTTGATGTTCTTGAGCACCCGCTTGCCCGAGGAGGCCAACACGTGTGCCGTCAACTCTTTCGCGGTCGTCTTGCCGGCGCTCCCTGTAATTGCAACAACGGGCCGGTTCCATTCCACATAGACGCCATGCGCGAGCCGCTGAAGCGCCGCGATGGCATCGTCAACAAAGATCAGGCGGTCGCGAAACGTCTCAAGCTCCGCCCTGTGTTCCTCAAACCGATCGCCGCGCACGACACACGCTGAGGCCCCATTCTTAAAAGCTGCCGCGACGTATCGCGTCGAATCTTCAAACTCGCCGTTGAAGCAATTGTCACGATATTCGGGCTGTGAGAGCGCAAAAAAGACGCCGCCCTGCACAACCTCACGCGAATCAATCGCAAAAGACCCCACTTCGCGTGTCAGCAAAGCGGGATCGATCTCCGTCGCGGCTCCTCTCATCAATTCGATTGCGGTCTCAAGTCTCAAGTTTGTTGACGTAACTCCGATATAAGAATACTGGTTCTCGTCCGCGCGGCAGCAGCGCGGTCAGCTTGCCCGGAACATTCAATCTCTTATCGCTCGCCGGGCGGCTGTCCTTCTTGCCTTTTTCGGCCGGCTTTGTCGCCGGCTTGCCCCTATCTTTCGCACCGGCTTCCTTCGCCGGTGCCTCTGCGACGGGCTTGTTGTTCGGCTTCGCCTCGACGGGCGGCTCCGGCTTGACCGGCATCGTCGTAGGCACATTCAACTGGTGCATGATGCCCTGAGCGACCTCACGAAATACCGGCGCCGACACCATTCCGCCGTCTCGTGCTCCCGCCTTGGGCTCGTCCATCACGACGGCCACTACGATCTCGGGGTCCTCAGCCGGGGCCATGCCGATAAACGACGAGATATACTTACTCGAGTCCACGGATTTCGTCGTGGCATTGAACTTCCACGCCGTGCCTGTCTTCCCGGCGGCGGTGTAGCCATTCAACGCCGCGCGCCTGCCGGTTCCGCTCATCACGACCTGCCGCAGCATCGTCTTAAGCCCCCGCGCGGCGTCGGCCGAAACCACCTCCGTTCTGGCGGGTTCGGTAACGGTCTTCGGCTGTTCATCCGAGTGTCGAATCTCTTTAATTATGTGGGGTTGGATCCTGATTCCGTCATTCGCTATCGTCGCAAAAGCCGTCAGCATTTGCAATGCGGTCACCCCGATCTCGTATCCGATCGACATCGAGGCAAGCGAGTCGCCGTTCCACTTTTCCGGCGGCCGTACGATGCCTGAGACCTCTGCCGGCAGTTCGATGCCCGTCTTTGCCCCAAAGCCCATGCGCTGGACCATCGCAAAGAAATCATCACGCCCGACGCCGAGCCCGGTCTTGATCGCACACACATTGCTGGAATGCGCCATGGCTTCGGCGTAGCTGACGGTCCCGACCGCATGAGAATCGGTAAATGTATGCCCGGCCACCGTGATCGTCCCGTTGCCGGCGCTGATCGTGCCCTCGGGCGATATCATCTTCTTCTCGAGGGCCGCTCCGTAGGTCACCAGTTTGAAGACCGATCCCGGCGAATACACTGATTGTATGGCCTTGTTTCCGATGTGTTCGGCCGCCGATTCGGTTATGGTATTCGGGTCGAAGGTCGGATAGTTAGCAAGCGCCAATATCTCGCCTGTTTTCGGCCGCATCACGATCGCCATGCCTGATCGCGCGTCCGCCGAGACGACACCACGCTCCAATGCCTGCTCAGTCAGGTACTGTATCGTCGTGTCGATCGTCAACACGATATCGCTCGGTCGATCACGCTCAAAAACGGTCTCGTCAAAAACGCGGCCCAGACGGTCGCGCTCCTGCAGCTTCCTAATGATCGCGCCATGCAGAACGTCATCCCTTGATAGTTCGATACCGGCCTTACCATCGTCGGCGGCGTTAGCAAACCCAATGACCTGTGCCGCGAGCGTTTTATACGGATAGCTCCGTTTCTGATCATCGCGCCAGTGAAGCCCAGGGAAATTAGGCAGGTCGGCCTTTCTTACGCCAGCGATATCAAATGCCTTATTGTGCCTCTGGACGGTCTCAGGATCGAGCTTTGGCGCGATCGGCACATATCGCTTCTTGTCGTCCTTCGCCTGCTTTAGCTGCGCTGCGAGTGCCCTGTCATCGACCTTCAGGACCTTTGCGATGTCGCGGGCCGCCGACGCTACGTCGTCGATCTCGGTCGGGTCGACGTAGAGGGTCTTAACGGGCAGGCTCATCGCAAGCGTGCGCTCATTGCGGTCAAATATCGAGCCGCGGAGCGTTCGGCCCTGCTTGACGTCCTGCCGTAGATCGACGGCGCGTTCCTTTAGCCATGCGTGCTGCGTTATCTGTAGATGCACCAGCCGGGCGCTGATCCCCGCGATCCAGAGGGCAAAGAACGCGACCACCAGCTGGTTCCGCAAACTCCTCTTCCTTTTTTTATTCTTGTGCAGGCCACCGGTCCCTGGAAGGGTCCAAGCACCAATTCATCGGCCTTTACCAAATAAAATCCCACCCACAACCAGCCAAACTGTTCTTTTAATGCAGCAGCCACATTTGCCATATTGGCAATCAAGTCAGGTTCGCCATCCAGTAGGCCTTTTATTTGCGGCATTAACGATTCGTATTGTTCTGCTTTACTGCCTGTGATAATTTGCAAGTCTTCGGCCATAAAAATCAATTCATGTTTACAGCAGCCGGTGCGGCAGCATAATTTTTTATCTCATTATACAAAGTATCCCGCTCCACAGGTATTCTTTTTACCTGTTGTATCAGCGCCACTAATTCCGATGTACTCATTGAGGGATTCTGCTCTTCAGAACCCGCCATGCTGTAAATTTTGGTTGTGTCGTCTATCGTTCCGTCAATATCATCTACGCCAAAGGAGAGGGAGAGTTGTGCATTCTGCCTGCCCAGCATCGGCCAGTATGCTTTCAGGTGCGGGAAATTGTCGAGATAGATGCGGGCAATGGCATACATTTTCATGTCCTCCACCACGGTACTTTCAGCAACATTGCTCATATCATTGTCTTTGTTGCGGAATTTAAGCGGTATGAAAGTATTGAAGCCCTTTGTCCTGTCCTGCAGTTCCCGCAATCTTCTCATATGGTCAATGCGGTGTTCAAATTTTTCTATTTGCCCATAGAGAATTGTGGCGTTGGAATGCAGCCCTAACTTATGTGCTGTCTCATGTATCAGCAGCCAGCCATCGGCATCCACTTTATCAGCGCATATTTTTTCTCTTATTTCAGGGTGAAAAATTTCTGCTCCGCCGCCGGGAATGCTGTCAAGCCCCGCTTCAATCAAAAATTTTAACCCTTCTTCCACAGTCATTTTTGCTTTGCGGAACATATAATCATATTCCACTGCGGTAAATGCCTTAATGTGCAATTCAGGACGATGCGCTTTGATGGCTTTTAACAGATCAGCAAAGAATTGAAGGTTCATTTTTGGATGCACACCGCCGACAATATGTACTTCGGTGATCGGCTGGCCATCATATTTCTTTACCATGTGCAGCATCTGGTCAATGCTGAGTTCCCAGCCATCTTCTTTTTTGGCATACAGGCGGCTGTAGGAGCAGAAGTTGCAACTGAACACACATACATTGGTAGGTTCTATATGGAAATTGCGGTTGAAGAAAACCTTATCGCCATGCAGTCTTTGTTTGATTGCATTGGCAAGGCTGCCCACAAAACCAAGACTGGCTTTTTCAAAAAGAAGCAGGCCTTCTTCATCGGTGATGCGCTGGCCGGCTTTTATTTTATCAGCTACCTGCTGAAGTTCTTTTTCAATTCCTGTTGCAGCTATCATAATTGCGCAAAGTTACGGCAAGCGGGGGCAATCTGTAAAGGAGAAATCCTTATCTTCCGTTTCAATTAATACTGCTATATGAATCTAAAACTCAGGTTGACAGGACTAAGCTTTTTACAGTTCTTTGTTTGGGGTATCTGGCTTATATCATTAGGAGGCTACATGTTTTCCAATTTTACTGACCCTAATATGGGGTCTGCGGTTAGCAATACTTATGGTACTATGGGCTGGGCCTCGCTGCTTATGCCGGCCTTGATGGGGATACTGGCAGATAAATACCTGCGGGCTGAGATTGTATTAGGGCTTTGCCACCTGATAGCAGGGGCTGGGTTATATTATGCCAGTACTGTCTCTACTGCGGCTGAAATGTATTGGGCTATTTTCTTTGTTAGTTGTTTTTACATGCCAACCATTGCGTTGAGTAATTCTGTTTCTTATAGCTTGCTTAGTAAAAGCAATTTTGATATTCAGAAAACTTTTGCCCCTATTCGTGTCTGGGGAACAGTGGGTTTCATTGTGGCTGAGTGGGCAGTTGATCTTTTGGGGTGGACTCAAAACAACAAGCAATTTTATTTTGCGGCAATTGCCGAGGGCTTTGTGGCATTTTATTGTTTTACCTTACCTCGTGTTGATATTAACAGGTCTGCTGAAAAGAAGTCGTTCGCAACAAGGTTGGGCCTTGATGCATTCAAACTGCTTAAAAGCTCTACCATGGCGAAATTCTTTTTGTTTGCCATGTTCTTGGGTGCGGCATTACAGATAACAAATATGTTTGGGTTTCCTTTTCTAAAAGACTTTGGAAGTAACCCGGAATATGCTGACAGCTTTGCGGTAAAGCGGACCAATATACTT
>CAZMQR010000012.1:0-17668 GCA_964568325.1 uncultured Chloracidobacterium sp.
AAATATCCTAATTTCAACCACATGGACGAAGTCCTGTATAAGCTCGCTGTCACCTACTTGATCGAAGAGGAGACCGACCAGGCGGCAAGGTACTTTCAACGCGTTGTCAGTGAATACCCGAATAGCGATTACGTTGCCCGATCAAAAGAGCAACTTCAATTGATCGGCGCTTCGATCCCCGATCCTGATCCCGCTCGTATAAATCTCGTTCCGGTGGAGACTGTGTCATTCCTTGGTAACCTCAAGAACCAGTTCTTTGGCATCTACCCGATGACGATCGATAAGGATGGAGTGCTGATGACGAAAGACTTTGATTCGGAGAAATTCGAACTCATCGATCAGGTCATCGAGAACCAGGGCGACATCCTTGTAAATCAGATCCCGCAGGCCCTGACTACGGTAATTTCGCAGCGTCAGCCATCGATCCAGACCAAGCCGGCACCGCAGCCCGAGCAGAAGTAGATCGAGATCAATTGGCAATGCAAAAGGCGGCCGAGGGGCCGCCTTTTGCATGTTGTAACCCTGCTACTTGCTCAGTTCTCCGGTGATGGCGACGGTTGCGGTGCGGCATCGCGCTTCTTGAGCTTTGGCGGGCCGTCGTTAGATGACGAACTTGAATCGCCGCTGTCCGACGCGTCGGGTGCATCGGGTTGGCGTTTCTTAAGTGTCGGCCGGCTGTCGTCCGTCTCGTCGTAATCCGAGGTGATCCCTGCCTTGGCATTAGTGATCTTCATCAGGTAGTTCTTCACGCGGTTAAACTCCGAGGTGCTGATCAGATATTCCTCTTTCTCGGGGAATCGGGCGACGAGAGCTACGCTTTCGTCCCGGCGATCCACAGATTGCGGATGGGATGAGAACATCCGGGCCAGCTTTCCTGGCTTCTTTCGGTTCTGCGAGGCGAGCTTCTCAAACATCGTCGACATCCCATTGGGATCATAGCCCGCGGAGTAGAGGTACTGGACGCCCAGGCGGTCAGCCTCACCCTCCGACTGGCGGCTGAACTTGAAGAACGCGAGCGCCTGCGTGATGCCACCGGCGTTCTGGAGAACGGTGCTGGCGATCCCGCCACCAAAGAGTATCCCGGCGAGCATGCCGTACTGGATCAGAGCTCCCTTGCCCTGATTCTCCATTGCGTGGCGAGCGGCGACATGTGCAATTTCGTGAGCCATGACACCCGCGAGCTCCGCCTCGTTGTCCGCTGCGAGAAGCAGTCCCTTGTTTACAAAGAAAAAGCCGCCGGGTAGAGCAAAGGCATTCACCTCGTCGCTGTCGATCACCTTGATCGTGAACGGGATCTTAGCATCCGAGTGAAGGACGACATTCTGACCTACGCGATTCACGTATTCGGTGATCATCGGGTCGGTGACGATCTTGGCCTGCTGCTCGACCTCCAGCGCGAGTTGACGGCCGATCTGCATCTCCTTCTCCCGCGAGCCACCCAGCCAGCCGAAGAATTTGTCGCCAGAGCCTCCGTTGATGTTTCGTTTCCCGATCTGGGCGGGATCTTCCTTCACGCTGAGCGGGACGGGACCGGTCGGAGTCGGTTCCGGCTTCGGAGTCGTCTTGTCCTTATCCTTTTCGGTCTGTTGCGCCGGCTTCTTGCCGTCCTGGGCCTTAACGGCAACGACCGTGATCGAGCAGAACCACAAACTGATTATGGCGACCGAAGTAAATAGATTTCTGATCATTGGTTTCCTCCGAAAACACGCTCTTGCCGACGTGAGGATTGTACCCTGTGTGCGGACTGTGCTTCAACGTTGGATTTGATGCACGCATGGGTGAAATAGTTGCGCGAGTGTTGCGGATCGACCACGTGAATCATTTGATATTCACATTGATGGTAGAACTTGTTAAAATACCTCTGGCTCGAATTCCGCGCCGCGTTCCGTCCCCACGCCAGCCAACCGCTCAATGAAACGCGTTTCAGAAAAGGTAAAAGACATCGTCGATGTCCGTTCTTTCGCCCAGATCCGTGACTTTAGCGCCGATCCGCCGCGAACGGTCGAGGCCTATCGATTCACTGAGATCACCGCGGGCCTGATGGCCAAATGGCTCGACGGTATCGCTGCCGTTAAGCCAGGGCAAGGCCACGCCCTCGCTATTGCCGGATTGCGCGGCGTTGGCAAAAGCCATTTTCTTGCATTCATATCCGCCATCGTCGGTGACCCGACCCTGCGCAATGAGATCGTTGACCCGCACGTGCGAACAGCCGCGGAGCAATTGGGCCGACGGCCCGGCAAGGTCTTTGTTGTCCGACGAGGTTCTGCGGCGACTCTGGTAGCGGAATTGAAGCAAGCGACGGCAGATGTTCTCGGCCTCCAGCTATCTGAGGTGAGTGACTCGGTCAATGACCTGCTCCTTACGATCTTTGAGCGAGGCGGTGAGACGCCGCTGCTGCTGTTTGACACCGCACTTGATCGTGAGACGAGGGTGAGTCGTGACGATGGTCCCGTGCTGAGCGAGATCGCCGCGAGTGCGAGGGCCATGGGGCTGTTCGTGGGTGTCGCTCTCGATGACGACATCTCGGGTGCGGATGGCGCAAATGCGGCGATCGTTACGAACTTTGCGATCGACTATCTTGACCTTGAGCACATGTACAAGATCGTCGGCAACCATATTTTTTCAAAGCGAACGCAGAAGCTCCCCGTCCTTCACGAGATCTATGATGATTACCGCAGCCGAATGCCTGGATTCAGGTGGAGCGAACAACGCTTTACGGCTCTGTACCCGCTGCATCCTGAAGCCCTTGAGGTCGCTCCGCTGATCCGGTTATTCGTCCATGATTTCGCCCTGCTTGGGTTCGCCTCAGATACCGGAGCAAAGATCCTTGGCCGTCCGGCGAATTCGCTTATTGGCCTGGACGAGTTGTTTGACAGCGTGGAGTCAAAGCTGCGCAGATCAACCGACCTCGAAACGGTCTTCGCTGCCTACGACAGGCTCGAGGCTGAATCCATCGCAGCCTTTCCCGTGAAGCAGCGCCACGTGGCAAAACTCGCTCTCAAGGGACTGTTCATTCTGTCGCTCAGTGGCCAGGGAGCAACCGCCGCCGATATTGCAGCTTCGGTGATGATCCTGCCCGACGATGATGCGTCGAAAGGTGACGTAGAGGCGATCCTTCACCGGTTTGCGGAGGCGTTGCCGGAGTCGGTCACTTGTGCAGCCGGGACAAACGACGGGTCAAGGTTTAGTCTCAGGCTCGATGAAAAAGATTTGCTGCGTGGGAGATTATCAGAGCTAGAGAGTTCTGTCGATGAAAATGCTATCTGGCAGGTGTTGCTTCGGCAGACAGCGGAGAAATTCTCGGACCTTGATATCTCAGACCGGTTTGGGACAACGCCGACATCCTGCAATCTCGAATGGCGAGGAGTTGTTCGACGCGGCGAGATAGTTTGGGCGAATGCTTACCATAATGCCGAGCCGCGTGAGGGCTCGGACTTCCGACTCGTGGTCGTACAAAAGGGTACCCATGACGTGGAGGATGCCGATCCGGTTTCGCAGACGTATATCTGGCAAACCGCCTCACCGACCGAGGAGGAGGCCTCGATCCTCCGCCAACACTATCTACTCCAGACCGATGCAGGTCTACGCGAGTTGAACCAAGCTACGTGGTCATCGGCGGCCCACCTGCACTCGGTGATGGTCGAAAAGATCTGGCAGCGGCTCTTCGTCGATGATGCCCAGGTGCTGACGCCAATGGGCCCGACGACGCTCTCGGGCCAGGCGAGGACTGCCTATACTATCTCGCATCTCCTCAGCATGGTGCTGGCTCCATCGTTTGAGGCAGCGTTTCCGGCCCATCCGATCTTTACCTCGCCGCTAACGGCGGCAGGATCGTCGCTCCTTATCGGCAGTTTCTTTAGCGGCATCGATACGACCGGCGACAATGTCCAGCGTGTTGCGGTGGATTTTGCGGTCCCGCTCGGGCTTGCTGTTCCGGGCGAGACGATGGTCGTCCCTGCGTCGGCGGGCACGCTCATGGCCCTCGATATGCTGCAGCCCTTGCTTGAGATCGCGGCTGGGAAAGGGCGTGACGTTGTTTCGGTCGATATTGCGGGTAGTAGCCTTCGGGGTGCTCCCTACGGGCTTTCGCGGGACACTCAGCAACTCGTGCTTGCGGCATTGGTGGCTCAGGGCCAATTTGAATTTGTGACGACGACGGGTGATCGCATCAACCATCGTTCGCTTGACCTTCAGATCGTGTGGGACGATATTGCCGGCATCGGATTACCGGACGAATGTCGGTACTCGCCCGAGCGTTTGCTGGCTTGGGCACGGCTGATCACGGGAAACACCGGGTTGAAGAGTATCGACAGGCCATCTGACAGGGAACTGATCAATGATTCGCTGACGGCTTGGCTCGACGGTTGGATCGCGTCCAGCGTCCTTCAGGACCTGGAGGCGTTGGATGACGACAGTTTGAATACGCGGCTCTGGCGCCTTGCGACAAATGTTCGGCGTTCGCTTGGCCCAATGGCCGAGATCATTGCCGAGCCATTGCGAGGGCAACGGCATGTGGAGGAGTGCCTGAAGCGAATAGCAGACCTGTTTTCCGATTCAGAGGCTAATTATGAATCCCGAAAGGCCGAGATGCGCGAGCTTGCGGTGCTGATCCCCCAAAGGCGCGGTGCGCGTGAAAAGGCCGCCTACCTGGCCTTCGCCGATATGACAGACGATCCGGCGGTTGAGGCGGCACGACAGCTCGTATTGCAGCAAGTCACGGGCCCCGAGCTGGCCGCACAGGACGAGGCCTGGTCGGCCTTTAGATCGGCATACACCGATTATTACGGACGGAAGCATAGCGAAGTAAATTCAGCCGCCCGTTCGGATGAGATTCGAACAGTGTTGGCCTCGGATGCGTTTGGCATGTTCGAGTCGGTCGCTGATCTTCCATGGTTTGACCAAAGGCGACTTCTTGAGATCAAAGACGGTGTTCGGCGAATGCGTCGGCTGCCGTGCGATGGCGATGTCGAGGGCGTTCTTGAGGCGAGCCCTGTTTGCCAATGCGGTTTTAGACCGCGGATTGAGGACGGTTCTCCGCAAAAGGCCGTTGAATCTGCCCTTTTTGCGTCTCTGTCGGACTTCGCGGGCCGGCTTCTCGACGCAAGAGACGAACTGGCAGCAGCGGTTCCCGATGCCGGGTGCCTCATTGACCGCATCAGTGCCGAGACGTCATCGCTCGGTTCGGCCGTCCTGTCGCACTCGGATATCCTCATTCTCCGCCGGGCCGCAGACTCTATAACGGATAGATTCGCACCGGAAGATCACGAGTTGATCGAAGAAGAGATCCTAACGATCAATTAGGGGTTTCAACGGCATCGCTTATTGGACTATATTGTATCGATATGGTCACAGTAACGATCGTAGGCATAGGCCGTGTCGGCGGCGCTCTTGATCTTTCGCTCCGCACTCCCGATTACGACGTCCAGAACCTCATTGGACGTGTCGAGGTCGGACGTGTCAGCAGCGTTGACCTTGTCGGCCCGATCGAGTCTGACGTTATCCTGATCACTACTCAGGATGGTGAGATCTCAAATGCCGCGGTATCGATCGTTTCACTCGTCACAGGGTCGCCGGTCGTCCTTCATACGAGTGGAGCGTATCCATCGTCGATACTGGCTCCGCTGACGGCGAAAGGGTGCCCGATCGGATCGATGCACCCGTTGGTTTCGGTCAGCAGCCCTGAACTCGGCCCCGAACGTTTTCGCGGCGCGTACTTTTGCGTTGAGGGCGACGAAAAGGCCGTTGCGATGGCTCGAAAGATCGTCAATGACCTCGGCGGCCGCCCGTTTACGATCGATACTCGCTTCAAGACGCTCTACCACGCCGCTGCCGTCACGGCGTGCGGTCATTTTGTTGCATTATTCGACGCGGCGGTCGAGATGATGAGCAAATGCGGGCTGTCGACCGAGGATTCTAAAGAGATCCTCTACCCGTTGCTTTTCAGCACGGTTCAGAACGTTGGCGAGCAGTCAACAGCCGCGGCGTTAACGGGGACATTCGCGCGCGCCGACATTGAGACGTTCACGCATCACCTAAGTGCGCTCAACGAGGCCGGTGACGAAGACCTGCTTGAGATCTACCTCCTGCTTGGCGAACGTTCCCTAGAATTGGCTGCAAAGCAAGGCGTCAGCCCGGCCCGTATCGAATCACTTCGCACAAAAGTGGCCGTAGCTAAATCGAAATTGAAGTGGTAACATCGGGCTGGGAGCGATAAGTTGGGCACAAGAAAGGAAAAGTTTGCGGCCGAAAAGGCCATTTTTTATCAGCATATTCAGTCGGAGGGGCTGAGGCGTACGAACCAGCGTGATCTGATACTGGAGACGTTTCTGAGTATCGAAGGCCATCTCACCAGCGAGGACCTTTACGGCCTTGTCCACAAGCAGGACGACTCGATCGGGCTGACCACCGTTTACAGAACGCTAAAGGTACTGACCGAGGCGGGCCTGGCGAGCGAGGTTCGCTTTGGTGACGGCAAGACATACTACGAGCACCTCTATGATCATGAGCATCATGACCACATGATCTGCACGGCATGCGGCCGCGTGATCGAATTCGTTTCGCCCGAGATCGAAGCCTTGCAGGATGAAATGGCGGACAAATTTGGTTTTCGGCCTACACATCACAGTCTGCGTATGTGGGGCCTGTGCTCGGATTGCCATGAGCGCGCTGACGAGGTGCCGTCCGCCCCGCCGGGCGCACAGCCTCGCGTGAGGGTACGAACGGCGATCCATTGAGGAACATTTCCACGGTGACCTGCGTAGTCCAGGTCAGGCCTGATAGAGGGCCAAGGAGTTATTGTTATGACCGAGACCAAGACAAAGAGTCGGCTACAGGACGAGTTTAATGCGTTACCGCTTGAAGATAAGTTTGCGAATCTCTTTCGCATGGAAGCTACGACGATCGGAGAGGCGTTGAAATTTGTGGCCGAGTCGTCGATGAAAGCCGTTGAGAAGGCCGGCGCGGCGATCCAGGACCTGAGTGCAAAGATCGAGACAGAAGTGAAAAAGGCGTCGGCCGACTGCAAGGCCGAAGGCAACGGCGAGCAGGCCGGGACGAAAAAGGCCGCTGGTGCAACCAAACGAAGCCGGCCAGCCACAAAAAAGAAGCCGGCCTAGATCGTGAAGAAAACGAGCCTCGAAAAGCGAAGCCCGACGGCGCTAAAAGAAAAGACCCACTACGTCTTAGCGTTTGGCGTGGTCGCCTTGATGCTGTATGTGGTCGGGTTCCCGGTTTTCATACTCGCGTTCTTTGGTGCACTTACCTATTTTGTTTGGAAGGCGATCACAGGCGGCCTGCGTCTCGAATCGCGGCCGATATTTGAGTTCTATCTCCACGCCAATGAGATCCTCCGTGACGACGGCCGTCGTTGGTACGGATTTGAGATTAAGGACACAATCGACCGGGGCGAAGGCATCGTCCGCTCGATGGCTACGGCCCCGCCGCTAGTCCACTTTGCCCTTGGGGCCCTCTATCTGAGCATCGACGATCATACCCTTGCTATCAAACACCTCGCCGAGGCCATTGAGGGAGGCCCGTCTGACGAGACCGCGATAGTCTTTCCGACCCCCGAGCTTCGCGATTACGTCCGCCTGCTTCGCAAGATAGAACGCTCTCCCGCAGAATCGCCGCAAACATCGTCCGCCATTCGATCTCTCGAACGCCTCCGCAAAAACCGCGGAGCCCGGATGCTCGATCGCAGCCGCTCGGTCGCGGCCGGTGCAAAGGTCCCACATCTCAACGCATCAACGGATCACGTCGTCAAAAAGGCCGTTTCTGCCGTTGAGGCGACCACCGATGAAGACACTCAACTCAGAACCGGGAGCGGCAGCGACCGGATTGCTGCAAGTGTCGTCAGTTTTGAGCCAAGAGTTGAAAAGGCATCTGATCCGACGAAGCCGGCGATTCACGCAGGTCGAAAGAATTCGATCCCTGCCGTTCCCGGTTCCGAATCGCCGCCCGCGGGTGATCGCAAGACCATCTCCGAAGTTCTGCATGACATATACGACGAACAAAGGAGTTAAAGTACCAAAGATGGACATCTCGGACGGTCAGCAGTTTCAATTCTAGCGGAGCGTAAGGATCGCTGTGGTCGAATCAGTAGGGATCGGCGTGAGCGTGGTTGGCCTACAGGGAGCTAAGTAACGAAGCAAGGTGAAGTCAGCACCACCTAGACTAACTGAATATCCGGCGGCAATCACCTTGCCGTCAGGCCGCAGCACTGCGGAGGTCGCTCCTGAGCCGTAAGGCCCGACAGGAGTGGTTACTGTTCCGGTCCCGTTCAGCGAGTTGTCAAGACTGCCGTCATAATGATATCGGACGATCGCGAACCTATCACCCGACTTACCTGCCGCACCGATCCTGCCATCAGGGTACAAGACCAGAGAAAATACCAGATCGGGATCGAGTGACCCGGCGAAAATAGGTGTTGTTACTTTGCCTCCGAGCCCAAAGGTCATGTCCAAGGTGCCGTCCGAGTTGTACCTGATTAGAGCGAAATCCTCGTTATTGTACTGACCGATATCACTGTGACCCGCCGCAAGGATCTTGCCGTCTTGTGCGATCGCCACTGTGAAAGCCTCGCTATGACGCGTGCCGATTGCCGTAACCACATGGCCATTGCCGTTGAAAGAGGTGTCGGGTGTCCCGTCTGGTAAATACCTGGCAACGGCGAACCCCTTTGTTCCAAATAACAGTGAGGCTAAGCCATGCCCGACCGCTACAATAAGGCCATCCGGCTGGATCGTGACTGCGTACGCGAGACTATCTCTGTTCCGAATCCGCGTACTAACCTTTCCGTCGATACCGAACGAGATATCAAGACTACCATCGGGGTTATACCTAACCAAACCAAAACCATGGGTATAATCCGGATACTCGCTTTGGCCGGCCACGACAATACGCCCGTCCGACTGGAGGGCGACAGAATAAGCTGCCGCACTCAATCCGGTCGAGGCTAAGGTCAGGACCTTGCCACCGTCTCCGAATGTTTCGTCGAGCGTTCCGTCGGGCTTGTACCGAGCGAGGGCAATATACATCGTGGACAGCCCAAAGTTGATGCTCGTACCGGCCGCGACGATCCCACCGTCCGGTTGGATAGCTACCGAATACGCTGTGTCTTGGTCGTTGCCGAATACGGTCGTAGCCTTACCGTCGACGCCGAACGAGGTGTCAATAGCTCCGTCTGGCATGAATCTCGCCAGAGCAAAGCTGAATCTCGATGTGCCGAATCCACAGTATCCACTTGGTTCAGCGCACGCCGTGCCTGCCACCACTATGCGGCCGTCCGGCTGCACGGCGACAGAACGTGCGTAATCTTGTCCGGTCACGAACGAGATTGTAGCGACACCGTTCTTCCCAAAGGAAGGATCCAGTACGCTCCGCTGGCAGTCCTGAGACGCTGTCGGGGCTCTAGGCTCGGAGGTATCTTGAATTGATCCACCCGCAGACGCCGACGGAATAAGCCAGTAGGCCGACATTCCTGCGAGTAATGCGAAGACCGCAATGCCTGTCCGGGTCGGGCGTCTCAGCTGGAAAGACAGAGTAATGGTTCCCTCCTCTCAGGAACGTAAAATGGGTCGATTCCGGTTCAACTCATTGGTTCCCCTATCCTATGCTTGAAACGGGCGAAAGTAAAGGAGAAAGTCAGTGGTATTCCGCTAGGCTAATGGCGATACGCCATACAGAATGTTAGCGTAGAAATGCAGGCTACTTGATCCCAAAAAAACTCCGGATCGAGGTCATGACGCCTTTGCGCTTTGCGGCCTCGGCCTGCTCCTCGGCTTCCTCTTCGAGTTTCTGCAAGGCCGAGCGGCGTTCTTCGACGAGTTCAGAGATAGTTTGGACAAGCACGGGATTTCCTTCGAGAATCGGCTTGAGGCCGGCCTTGTCTATTCGGAGGACCTCGGATTCTTCGAAGGCGACAACATTGGCGGTTCGCGGTTCGCCGGTGAGCAGGCTCATTTCCCCAAAGAAATCATTCTCTTTGAGCGTTTTGATCGTCTTTTGATACGTCTTTTCCGGAACCTGGACCTTTACGGTCCCGCGAGCAACGACGAACATGGAATTGCCTTCCTGGCCCATACGAACTATCGCCTCGCCCGGAGCGTAAATGCGTGATGTGGACGAACTTGCGAGCTTTTCGATCTCTTCATCAGACAGCGGGCCAAAAAGCTCGACGCGGCCCAGCCTTTCTGCAAAGGTGTTGGTAACCTCTTCGGCAGGCGTCTCTTCTGCAGCACGTTCAATGTGTAGGGTCCGTGTTGGAAAGGCAAAGTGCAGTTTTTCGCGCTGAAAGACATACCAGATACGCTGGCGGATCAGCGCGTCAGTATCGTGTTGTTGGCGGTAGTCCTCGAGCCAGTATTTCACCTCCCAATCAATACCGTCGGCCCCGAGATTGCGAATACGCACATTTGGCCTGATCTTAGGGCTTACGTTCTCGACCTGCCGCACGGCCTCGCGAACAAGCTGGATGATCCGCGTCGGCGAGTGCGTGTATAGCGAACTAAAAAAGACAGTCTTGGCGTTAAGGTTGTCCTTAGGAGCCACCTCGATCAACTCCTTTCCAAGGACTGAATTACTCAACACGAGCAGCTTATTTTGAAATGTGCGGATCTTGACGCCGCGCCACGAGATCGATTCTACGACGCCTTCGCCGCGGTTATGGATGATCACAACGTCGCCGACAACAAACGGCTGGTCCGCCTGTAACGCCAACCCGGAGAACAGGTTGCCGAGTGTGTCCTGCAGGGCAAGACCGACTACAATACCGATGATCGTCGATCCCGTGAAGAGCGGAGCAAGCTGAACGTTTGGGAACTGTGATTGAAATATAATAAAAAATGCAACGATATAGATCACTACCGAGATCACCGTCTTTAACAGGGACGATATCTCTCGGTCGGAGCCTTTCCGCGACGCCGTCTTGATGACCAGGTAGCCCACGAAGCGGACTACCATTACGACCAAGGCCATCGCAAGAACTATCTTAATGATGTGAAGAACAGTGAAGGCGAGGCTTAAGCCCGTCTCCGTCATCATGCCCGGCGTGCGGCCCTCTAGGGGCGTAAGTGTGCCGTCGGGATTGATCGTGACGCCGAGCAGGTCCGTCAGGATGATCCTCAGCCAGTCCTCAAGAAACGGGAAGAGGACGAGAATGAGTGTCAGAATGCCAGCCCAGATCAGGAAATAGACGCTTCGTTTCTGCAGTTCGGACGCCATCGTTGTGAGCTAAAACATATCAGCAATCGTCTTTGCAATCAACAAAAGCGACAGTGCCGATACGATCGCCGTGACCAAATAGACCACGGCCCGAAACACGGGGCCGTTTGCCCTCTCACCCATTATTTCCCGGTTGTTTGACAGTTTTACGATCGCTATCAAAAGGACCGGAAGCAGAAGCCCGTTGACGCACTGCGTCAGGATCAGGAGGCGAATCTGGGGAATGCCCGGGATAAGAGCGACGATCGCTCCGATCACGATCAGAGAAGTAAACGTCCCAAGAAAGATGGGAGCCTCGCGAAATGAGCGGGAAAGGCCCTTCTCAAATCCGAGTGCTTCGCTAAGGCTGTAGGCCGTCGCCAGTGGGAGCACACCCATTGCCAGCATAGCCGCACCAAAGAGGCCGACCGCAAATAGGTATTTTGCATAAACACCCGCCATCGGCTCCAATGCCGCGGCAGCCGTAGCAGCAGAATCGACAGAGGTTATCCCCTCGAAATGTAGCGTAGCGGCGGCGCAGATCACGATGAATCCGGCGATCACACAAGCAAAGACAGTTCCAACTATCACGTCGGCACGGACCATTGGCAGGTCCTCGTCATCCATCTGTTTCTCGACGACCGCCGATTGGACGTAGACTTGCATGAACGGCGTGATGGTCGTTCCGATCAAGGCGACGATCATGAAGAGGACGTTTGTCTCAGTACTCATGCGTGGCCGTGTCAATCCGCGGCCCACCGAATTCCAGTCCGGGCCGACCATGAATGCTGAGATCACATAGCAGAAAAAGACGAGCGACATCGCGAGAAATACTCGTTCAACTCGCTTCTGCGAGCCGCGAACGACCAGCCACCATATAAGCCCTGCCGTCAGCGGGATCACTATCTGTCTCGGTATGCCAAAGAGTTCGGAGGCCTGAGCGATCCCGACAAATTCGGAGATGATGACACCGGTATTTGCGATCAGGAGCGCGAGCATGATCAGCGCCGTCCACCTAACACCGAACTGCTCGCGGATCAAGTCTGCCAGTCCTTGGCCCGTGACGACGCCCATCCGCACGCACATCTCCTGGACGACTACGAGCGAGACTATCATCGGCACAAATACCCATAGGAGCTCGTAACCGAATTCGGCGCCAACGCTCGAGTAGGTGGCGATCCCGCTAGCTTCGTTTCCGGCGTTAGCAGCGATGATGCCCGGGCCGATCACCGCAAGGTAGGCAAAAAGGCGGTATTCAGATAGAGTTCGATGGAGACGCGACGGCAAGCGTCGCACCCGCTGCAAAAACGGTCTTGGAGACAGGCGCTGGAGCATTTCTACTACTGCCGTCGTCGTTCATAGTTACCCAAAAGCAGACGCGCCGGGCGGCGCGAAAGATGACTATAAACCTTTTTTGGAAAAAAGGGAAAGCGACCGAGCCATGCCCTAATTTGGTTGACAGATTGCTGTTTGATAGAGTGTCGGCTATGGGAAAAGAGCTATACGCGCGCTTTCGGGTGCTCAGCTTTGTGGCGATACTATTCGGCTCGGTATTTCCCGCGCAGATCGCGGTCTTCGCCGAGCCTACGCGTGGACGTCACGCAATGGTGGCATCTCAACACGAGTTGGCGTCTCGGGTTGGCGTGTCGATCCTTAAGCGTGGCGGCAACGCGGTAGATGCTGCGATAGCCGTCGGCCTTGCTCTTGCTGTGGTCTATCCGGAGGCAGGCAACATCGGCGGGGGCGGCTTCATGCTTATTCGAACGAATAATGGCGGAACGTACGCCATAGATTACCGCGAGATGGCGCCGAAGGCGGCCGGGCGCGATCTTTACATCACTAAGGGCGGGGCTCTCTCGATCGGCGAGGGTTCGTCTACAGTCGGGTATCGCGCCGTGGGCGTTCCGGGCACTTTGGCGGGCTTCGACCTGGCATTTCGCAAGTATGGGTCAGGCAGGGTCAGTTGGGCCGACTTGGTCAGGCCGGCGAGGTTGCTCGCGAAGGATGGATATGTGCTCTCGCATCGCCTTGCAGAACGTTTTAGTGAATACGCTGACACGCTCGGCAGCTACGAGGACAGCAGAAGCATTTTCCTGAAAAACGGACAGGTATTCAAGGAAGGGGATGTATTGCGGCAGACCGACCTGGCGACCACACTTGGGCGAATCGAACGGTTTGGGGCACGCGAATTCTACACCGGTCAGACTGCACGGCTGATCGCAACTGACATGGAACGCAACAACGGCCTCGTCACGCTCGACGACCTAAAGAGCTACGTGGCTAAGGAGCGTGTCCCGCTGAGGGGAACATACCGGGGCTTTGAGGTCATCTCAATGCCGCCGCCGAGCTCCGGCGGCATCGTGATGCTCGAGGCCCTAAATATCCTGGAGGGGTATGAGATAGGACGCCTGGAACACAACTCGGCTGCAAAATATCATCTGGTCGCCGAGGCAATGCGCCGTGCATTTGCCGACCGGGCCGAGTTCATGGGCGACCCTGACTTTACGAATGTTCCGACGGCAGAGCTTGTCGATAAGAACTATGCAAAGCGTCGCCGCGAGCCCATCAAGCCTGTTCGAGCAACACCCAGCCGCGAAGTGGGATACGGTGTCCCCCTAGGCGCCGAGCCGATGGAAACGACTCACTACACTGTGGTCGACCGTGACGGAATGGTCGTCTCGAACACATATACGATCAATGACCTGTTCGGCTCTCGAGTCACGGCAAAAGGGACTGGTATTCTCCTGAACGACGAGATGGACGATTTTGCCGCTCGGCCCGGCAAACCAAATATGTATGGCCTGGTCCAAGGTGAGCGCAACGCTATTCAGCCGAAAAAGAGGCCGTTGTCGTCGATGACACCTACGATTGTTCTGCGAAAGGATGGCTCGGTGTGGTTTGCGCTCGGAGCGCGCGGGGGGCCAAGGATCATCTCCGCAGTTCTTCAATCGGTGATGAATGTTATCGATTTCGGAATGGATATGCAGGATGCCATTGACGCTCCGCGCATCCATCATCAGTGGCTGCCTGATCAGATCATCTATGAACCCTTTGGTATGTCCCCGGACACGAGGGTGATCCTTGATTCATATGGCCACAGCTTTGGCTCGCCGACATACCTGGCATCGGCGACGGCGATCATGATCGACCCGAACGGTGCTCGTATCGGAGTGATCGACCGACGGAGCGACGGTGCGGCCGTCGGCTATTGATCACGCACCGAGTCATCAAGCAACTTAGTCGTCCCGTCCGTCACGCTCGCGGGCTGGAGGTCACGGGTCTCACGACGGCGCGAGGCTCCGGGTGCGGCATAGGCATCGGCGGGGACGGACGTAAGTGGTTGCAAAGCCCCGACGGACCGCCTGCTTAGATGATGTTTTGCTGCCGTAAGAAAGTCGTCTGAAGCGGCAGCCGCTTTGGGAGCAGGTTCTTCGAACATCACTGCATACGCCATGCGAAGCAGACCGCCGACGAACAGGCTGATCGCCGATATGGCGATCGCGAATGGCCCAGCGTCGATCGCGAGAGTCAGGATCGCTATTATCGGGACCACCAGAAACGTCAAGAGGAAAATGAATAGCCCTTGCTTTAGGCCGCGGTTTCGTGGTGAGATGCCGGTGATAGGCGTTTGGGGATTGCCTCCCGACTCCAGCAGTGTGAGCGTCCCGGTCAGCAGAAACCCGCACCGCGAACAGAAATTCGTATCAGGTGAGAGCTTTTCCTGGCCGCAGTTTGGGCAAAACATTCGTTACCGCCGCTCTTCTTCATTGAGCAGGCGCGTCGTGCTTTCGGTCACGCTGACCGGCTCGAGGTCGTTGGTGTCGCGCCAGTGTCCCGCTTGCGGCGGGCCATAGTGCGAAGCCGGCATCGAGTGTTGTGGCGGGAGGGCCGATCGCTGCGGCTGGCCATATAAGGCGGGAGGGGATTGGGGGTGTTGTTGATATCGGTAAAAAGCGTCAGGCCTCTTCAGGAAGATCAGGGAAGAAACCAGGATGATCAAACCGCCAAATATGCCAACAACGGCCGACACGCCCGCCAACTCATCGATTCCTGCGATTCCCCATAGCGGAGCCATGATCAGCAGAAAGAACAGGCACCAGATGATACTCAGTCCGACACCATTCTTTCGCGTCGCAATCGTTCGCTTCTCATTGAGTTGGGCGAGTTGTGGCAAGTAGCCGCCCTGAGCGACCACTTCGGCAACGACACTGAGAGGCATTCCGCAACGGGAACAGAATTTTGTCTCTTGGGAGACCTGTTGTTGTCCGCAGCTTGGACAGTGCATTCTTATTCTCCAGTATCGAGTACCTTTGTCGTAACGAATTCTGTCACGAAAAAGTTGCGTTTGCAATGAGCTTATAGCCGCGGCGGCTTCAGCGAACTGACAACGCGATATATCGCGAAGGCCCGTCCTTGAAAATGAGCCGCGCGCAGCAGCGTGTCGAGGAGGACATCAATGATCGGGCGGAGCACGACCGGCGCAGGTGTTTGGCGCATGAGATCGACGTCTGAGGTGAAGTAGCCAAAGCCCCTAACCCGGGTGGCTTCAACCTCGTCAAGATACGCCAACAGCGAGGCTGCGTCGCGAAGCTTCTCGGGCAATGTCCACTCGTACGGGTCGTCCCAGAGCCGCGTCGTCAGCCCGCCGAAGGTCTTTTCGACCTCTGATGCGGAGCGGGCTATGAACTCACCGCACGACAAGGGCTCCATCGAGTCACCCGCTAGCGGCGGCCGCGTGTATAGCATATCGTCGTCGAGCAGAACGAGAAGATCGCGTGAGCGTCGGTCGAGCGACAAAAACTGGCCATTTAGGGCCGTCAGAAGCGTATCCATCAAAAGGCGTACCAGCGGAGCGGCTAAGGTGACAGGATTGCCAAATTATGGGAGAAGTCTCACGGCGGTGCCGTAGGCAAGGACCTCGGTCGAGCCCTGAGAGAATTCTGTAGCGTCATAGCGCATTCCGATCACCGCGTCGGCGCCGATCTCATGCGCGTGCTGCACCATTCGGTTAAATGCTTCCATTCGAGCAGCCTCACAGACAACGGTCCATTCCTCGATATTGCCGCCGGCTATCGATTTCAGGCCGCCTATGATGCCGCGGCCAATGCCTGTGGCTCTGACAACTATTCCCCGAACGACACCGAGATACTCAGCGACAGGCCGGCCTTCCACATCAAATCCCGTTGTAACGATCATGAGTAAAGGTGGTAGCGCCTAGGGGAATCGAACCCCTCTTTCAAGAATGAGAATCTTGCGTCCTAACCGATAGACGAAGGCGCCGTGAAAACTGACTTTAAAAGTATAACGAGCGAGCAAATAAGTGTAAAGGCCGCGATTTCTCACGGCCGTCGTTAAATAAATACTACTGCGCCCGGACGAGATAGACATCCCACGCCCAGCGGCCGAGTTGTGCATCTTGTGAGTCTTTAACCTTCGCACGGTATTTGAAACGGTTACCGTATTCGTCCGTTCGCCTCGTTTCGTGGTAATTGAGTTCTAATTTCATCAAGCCCAGCGAAATTAATGTATTAAGCTCGGATGCCTCGGAAATACCGTTATGATTTAAGTCCTGCCATAACCTAAGGCTCGAAAAGATTGTGTCCTGACTCGTAATATAACCGTCACCATTTCCGCCATTCGCTGTCTTATCATACTCAGCCAATGCCAAAAAGCCATTCTTTGCGGTCCCGGTAGGAGGGGTAGGTTGACTTGAAAAATTCCCAAACAATTCCCGACCGTCGTCGATCGTTCCGTTACCATTCCGGTCAAGGGCTAGCCAAGCATCATCGGAACCGCCAGAACTCCAAGAAATGTGATCCGATGAGCCATCTCCATTAAGATCGAATTGCACTCCGTTCTCAGCGTTTGTCAGGTTAAACCCATTTCCTAAAACGTCCACAATAATTGGAGAGCCGCCACACTGACACGAGCTCCAATCATACTGCCAACCAGAACTAGTGCATTCGTTAAGTTCCCAAGGATCAGGGTTACAGCCACTACACCGTTCCTGCGATGGCGAATCGCCTTTCTTTATCTTACGACCATCAATATCAATCCCTCGCAAACAACCACCGCCGCCACCGCCGCCAGGCAAGGCACAGTTTTGTGGAAACATTTGAAAAACCGGCGGGGAAGCAGAGGTACTAGCAAAGATATCGCATGTCGCAATTCCAGGTGTTAGCGTAGTCATAACGGGACGCCCACCAGACATTGTCCAAGACCCGCCCGTGCTGCTAATGTAATAAAGAGGAACAACTGGTCCCAGTTGAGCCTGATTCTCCACCGTATTGCCGTTGAGGCGACCTAATAAGACGATCTCGCTTCCGCGTAGAGAACGGCGTTCTTCGTTTTAATGCGGAGGGGCATCACCTAATCACCCAAGCGATAGAAGATGTTTATGGCAATGCGGGTGAGTGTGTAAACCTCCCCATATTAGCGCCAGTCTAAAATGGAGTAATCCGGGTTAGGT
>CAZMQR010000013.1:0-17618 GCA_964568325.1 uncultured Chloracidobacterium sp.
CATCCCAAACGTAGAGCCGTTGGACGAATTCGTCCGATACCAAGTCCCCTGCGACGGCCTAAACACCGTCAGATCAGCCTTCCCGTCACCGTCGTAATCGCCCGGAGCCGGAAGGTCCTCAGCCACGCCAAACACCGGATAGGAAACCGTCCCGTTCGAGCTGTTCAGGATATACCAAATGCCCGACGACGGCCGATATATCGCAATATCCGTCTTCCCGTCACCATCATAGTCCGCCGGCGTCAGCTTGTCGCCATCCGAGCCGAACTGCAGCCCCTGAAATCCGGCAGTCGAACGGTTCAGATACCATATCCCGCTCGTCGGTCTAAATACCGACATGTCCGTCTTTCCGTCACCGTCGTAATCAAAAAGAGCCGGCGTTGGCGGTTCAACAGCACCTAGCTCGGCGAGCGTCCAGTCGCGGGCAAAGTCCGTCGCACCCGTGAGACTAAACGTGTTAGCCTGAGTGTGCACAACCCCACTCGGCTGAGTAAATGCTGAGCCGTCGTACTTTTGAATCAGAAAGTTCTGCTCATTCGCCGTTGGCGGAATATCCAGTGGATCAATATACGAGAATGTGAGATCGGCGGTGATGTTGTCATATTCTGTCAACTGCCAATACCTTGAAAGTGCCTTTGAAGGAATCGGAATATTGGGCTGGGGAGCGGCAACTGCTCTTACATTAAAAAATGTTGGAAACGACGTCCCCGCCGTCACGTCAACCGTAACGGGCGAATAACCGCTATCAGTGCCCACGTCAAAGACAAAATGCCCTGTCGATAAGAAGACCCGTGTCAACATTCCGTTGACATAACCGTTCGTCCGACTTATTGCTCCCCCGGCAGCAATCTCCCACTCAGGACCGGTCGTGATCATGCCATTGATTAGGTGCAGGTTCCACACCAACAGGGGGCGGTTATCCAATACAACGCCGCTCGGATTATCAATTACGATTGTGGAAGTGCCAGCCACTGATTGCCTGCCGCCACCGCTAACGGTCTGGGCCGCTGTGCCGTTAATATGTATGCTGCCCACCGTCATGGGGCTGAGGTTCAGATGGGTGTCTACTGAGATGACTATATTGCCCCTGATCGAATGACCCGGATTGCCCGTCATATTAAGGTTAAATTTCCCAGCCGTGAGAATCAGATTATCGATCACAAGGGCACTAGATCCCGCGGCCGTTATCTCACCTCCGGGGACATTGAGTTCAAAATCGGCATATGTGCGCCCGGAGAAGGACGGTGTCACGTTTCCCCGCAAACTGAAGAGGCTGCCACTTTTGAAAATGACTACGGAAGCAGGCTCTGGAGCCCCGAACGGATCTCCCCCAGCTACGCATACGTATGTGGCCCCGTCGTCGAAGACAAGTGATTTGAGGTTGGTAGTGCCGAACGGATTGCCGACAAAACCGGTTCCCGCCGTGAACGACGCACCGGCATTGAATATGATCGCCCCGCTGTCAACGGCCGTCAACCTATGACCAGCAGCCCCGGTGGAGGAGAACGTCATCGCTCCATCAATGACGCCAGTTGTTCCCGTAACGAGATTAACTTCTATCGTGTGGGCTCCACTGAAGTTCAATGCCGAAGACGGCTCGACAACCAGATCAGCACCATCGCCCCCCGCAATCGCTAAACTTATCGGACCGGTAGACTGTAAATTCACCGTCGTACCTTGCGATACGATCAATTGGCAGATCGTCTGTGTCGGCACGTTGGTAGCGGTAATTACACCGCTTGTGTTGAACACCAGGATGTCACTTGGTGCCGGTTGATTTCGCACGGGCACCCAGCTTGCTGGTGATTGCCAGTCACCGGTAACGCCCTGCCAGGTGTATACCGACACCCTCGGAGGTTGATATGTTATTTGAGCGCCATCTGCGACCGTAGTAGGAATTGTAAATGGGGCCCAGAAAAGAACCGCGACCACGATAATAGCGATTTGCATAACCACTTTTCGTGAGCGCACTAATCTGTGCCCCTGAACAATTCGAGTTGTTTGGTATCGTGATCGCACTATGTGCAGGGCAGGACCACTGTCCCGACTCCGCCGAGAGGAGCTGACGCTCCCGACACGAAATAATTTGCCCCTGAGCCCGTAACGGGATCGTAAATCGTATTTCCTGAAGTATCAAGCAAAAAGTAGGTGCATCCGCCTATCTCCTCAGGGGTCGTTATCAATATCGTGGGATGCGGACTAGCCTCCAAGAAACCCGACGTTGTTCCCACAGTACCGTAGTAAACAGAGAAAAATCCATCACCGTTAGTTTTGGCCTTACCTTCCCTGAGGACACCGTTGATGTTTCGGTAAGCCGTAACTTGTAAGCCGGGGAGATCAACGATTTGGCCTTCGGCATTATATCCCCGGACAACACCATGCACACCAAGGGGAAGCTTGGGTTCGGGATCAGGAACATAAAAGGGACGAACCTCCTCCCCGTCGGTATACCCTGCGTTCGGAGTATAGTTGACGTCATCGAATCCGTAACTGGTTGTTTTATTGGCACCGAAATACCACACTCGGTATCCCCCAGCGGGGATGAAGCCCGTCCCATCCGGCAGATAATAGAAGTTAAAGTTCTTCAGGCCGTTCACTGGCAGGAAATGATCCGGCGATCCATCCAACGCCGGCTCGCTGATCAAGTATACGTAATGAACGTTCTCGCGATTTGGACCGTCAGGAACAGTTCCATAAATGCCTAAAGGCGCATTGAGCGGGCTGATCTGGGCGTTAGTGTTGGACACGCCGAGTATGAAAAGGATTAGGATGCCGATCCGTTGAATCGGGGGGGGGGGGTAAATTTTTTCATTGTTTTAGACTCCTTTTTTTGTGGCTCGAATGTTGTGCATTCGAGGTTTGGGAAAACTCGTCCGGTAGGATCCCTCGCTAAGGTCCGTGGGAACGAAACAATAGTCGCCCCTTGTCTTGCTGCGCCAACACTATATACCCGGTTCGTGCAGAATGCAACACCCGCTAAGGGCGATCACGACAAAGCCTTTGCAGAGTGCAAGTCTCAGCTCGTGTCGTCGCCATGAGCGGGCAAACGTACCCACGTTCCAGCCCCAAATTGTGGTCTGCGTCACAAATTTTGGCAAAAAGTAAATAGCACAAAAAACGGCCCGGAGGCCGTCTTGTTTGACTGGAAATTGGTTAATTCTACTCTTCGTTCCTAGTCCGTCCGCGCGGATAGCTCACACGGGAACGTGCGAGGCGGGTCTCGAGGGGCATCGCCTTGTAGGCCATCGAGACGGCGCCGCCGAATTGGCCCTGGACGAGCGAGACAAAGGAATTCTGAAAAGCGCGAAATCGCGGGACGCTGCCGCGCTGGTTGAAGATGACGAACAGCAGCCGGCCGTTACGCGTATTGACCTCGCCCGCAAGGGCACTCACGCCGCCATCCGTGTTGGCCATAGTGCCGGTCTTGCCGACAACGCTCCCACGCGAGAAATCGCCGTCAAATCGCTCCTCCAGCGTTCCCACGTCGACGCCCGCTACCGGCATAATATCCGCGAACGTCATCTTGTACCAGGCAAGGTCCTTGCGAAGCGCACGGAGCAGTTTCATCATCGCGTTCGGCGTAACCCGATTGTGGCCGAGGCCGCTCGATGTGGCAAGTGAAAATTCCTCCGCCGGAACGCCGGCGTTCAAGTGAACGATCCGAGCAACAGCAAAGGGGCCGCCGACAAGATCGCCCAACCGCTCCGAGAGGAAGTTATTCGAATAGCACAGCGTAGCCTTCAGTATCTCGCGGATCGGGGCCGACTCGTGCGTAAAAAGATGCGTCAGATTGCTCGCGATTGGCTGAACGTACGAAGCCCCGCCAAATCTCACGCTCGGAACGCCTCGCACCTGAGCAAACTTTCCTGAATACGAAAGATGATTCAACCATACCTTGGTCGCAGCGGGCGTCCGCGAGGCCGCCTCCATCGTCGCATATAACGCCTGTGCCGAAGCGTGGGGCGACGCCGAGTAATTCATCGCGAAATTGTCCGTCACGATCAGATCGCCGGCAACGGTGAGAATGCCCATCTTATTGAGCTCATTGGCGAGCGTGACCGCGTGCTGGTATCCGAACACCGGGTCCTTGCCCGAAACGTAGAGGTTGCCGTTGAGCGTCCCTGTCGTCCGGTCTATTACACCGTCCGTGTAAACATTCGTGATAAATCGAAACTCCGGCCCAAATGTCTTAAGGACGGCATAGGCAGTCGCGATCTTTACGTTTGACGCCGGGTTAAAGGCCAGCGACGCATTGCTCTCGATGACCACGCCACCATCCAGCGATTCGACTAGCACGCCTGAATAACCAGGTATCTGAACCTCGGCAAGGGCCGGGAACGCCGTGCGAATACCGCTGCCCGGCAACGGAATGGGGACGGCGCTGCCGGTCTTCTGGACATACGGCGTCGCCGAAGTCTGCGGGCCCGAGGTTTCCTTCCTGACCTGAATATCCTGGAGCAGCGGCGGTCGCTCCTGGGCCATGGCAAGGCCGGGAGCAAGCAGGATCGCGGTCGCAAGCAGATATTCTATTGTCTTGAAGTATTTCGTCATGGATGCTGGTTTACTCTTTGGGCGGGGCCATTGCCGATAGCAGCAATGATCTTACTAATATACCAGATTACCGGCCATATTGTTCCGCCTTTTGAATCGACAACATTTTGATCGTAGTCCGGCCGATCAGGATGTCTGAAATCGCTATTACTTATAGCAGCGATTCGATATTGTTATAGCACAAAATTCGGCGGGCGGAAAGTCCTTTGTTGTGGCGACGATCATTCAGGGAAAAAGGACTTTGCCATCACGATGCGGGTCCCGTCATCAGTCGGCTCGATCCTGACATCATCCATCAGCGAACGCATCAGCTTGAGGCCCCATCCACGACGGGCATTTTCATCTTCCGCAACCGCTTGGCTGTCTGCAAGGCGCAACCCTCGATTGGTGACGGCCACCTCGATCCGGCCATTGCCGACAGCAAATCTCAGGTCGATCTTTCGGTCAGGGCTCAGGCTGTGCTCGGCTGCATTGATGCAAGCCTCGACGAGGGCCGTCTTGACCTGATTGATCGCTTTCTGGGGCACACCGTTACGCCGAGCGAGATCTTCCATCTCACGTGCCGCGACCATCTCAGTATCGCCATCCATCGAGATGGTAATCTCACGCACCTCGACACCTGATGTTTCGGGTTCGTCCGGGGAAAGACTTCGGGCCGCCTCTGCGACCGGCACGGGTTCGAGCCTCGACTCGATCCTCGATGGTCTGGTCGGAGGCGGCATAGGTTTCGGCCCGGGATCGGGGATCGACAGCGGTTGCGCCGCTGCCTCCGTATTCAAAAATGCCGCGAGCAGGGCCGCTTGCCTTCGGCTCGACCCGTAGAAGCCTCGCCGCCTCAGCATGTCGATCGCCTCCGCGTCAAAGCCCTCCGGGGCGATGAGCCAAATCTTGAAGTTCGAAAAATTACTATGGATGGCCGCCGCCTCCAGACGATCACACCAATACTCGGCGACATCGATTTTCGCCTCAAGCTTTGAATCGATCTCGGCAGCCAGGACCGCGACCTCTCGGCCGTCGTTCTCTAATCCGATACCGACCGCCGCCCGCTCGGGTTCGGCTATGGCAGCGAACATCGGATAGACCGCCTCGACAGTCGCCACGTAAACTATGCGCGGCAGCACGGCCTTGTCGTTGTCTTCCCGAAGCGCTTTGACGATCTTGTCATCGTCGGCGCCTTTGAACTCGGCCTTGTATCGTCCGTAGTCAAACAATGCCAGCGTCACCATCTGGCCGTCAAAACTGTCAAGCAGATCGGCAACGCCTATCGCTGCGTCACGTCGATAGACTCTCGCCATCGTCGCCGGTGCCTGCTTTATCGCCGCAGTCAGTGCTTCTCCGACCGCGAGAGCGCGTGACTCACCCGCCTCTAGTCGGGCCCGAGCTCGAACATAGTCTGCGAGGACCGCGTTGGTCGTTTCGAACCTGACGCTCAGCCCCTCGATATCGACGATCTCATGCTGATGCAGCGCCTCCAATCCGGCCTTATCGACGCCTGCGTGCTTCCGGAAGTACGCGAGCGGGACCCGTGCCTCCGGCTGGCGTGCGGCCTCATCAAGCACACGGATAAGCCTTGCCTGTACTGCGTCGTCCGAAACAATTCTGTCGAGCAGACGTCCGTAGCCTGCTGCGATGCGCCCACCGAATATCTCATCGACGTAGATCTGCTGAACGCTCTCAAACGTCTCGAGGTCTATCCCGCGTTCGACTGCCGTCGCGAACAGACGATGGATATGTCCCGGCACGCCATCCAGTTCTACGGCGATCAGATCGCGAGACGCCTCAGACAGCTTGATCCCTGTGTTCTTAGCGAGCTCTTCGACCAGTTCCGCCGCGCAATCATACGCCAACGGCTCTGCCTGCAGCGATGAAAACGGGAAGCGTTCAAAGACAAACCGCCTGTGACCGGCAATGACCGATCGGATGCCGGCCCGAGAATAGATATCTCTCAGCTCGGTGATGACCGTTTCGCCGCCGTCCATCTGCGCTAAGCGATGAATGCCGTCGATCATGACGAAGCTGATCGCTCCGTGTTGGGCCGCCCTGATAGGCGCGCTTAGGCGATTGCGGACGTACGAACCGTCATCGGCTATGCCGCCCTCACAGGTCTCCACAAGTCGGTCGATCCAGTAGCCATCAGCCGGCACCGCGAGCTCTGCAACCTCGCACATATCAGGCGAGGCTGAGATTATCGCCGCATCACGCCGCCGAAAGGCCACCGTCTGACGCAGAAATTCCTGCAGAAATCGGCCGGCCATCGCCCGCGCCGTGCGGTCGCTCTCTGAAACCTCAAAATAGAACGGGATCGGGCCCGATTCGAAACGAAAGGCACGGTCGTAGGCCTGACGCAGCAACTCTGACACGCCGGAACCGGGTGCGGCCAATAACGGGAGGCACGCATCGCTGCCGGTCGCCGCAATGTGTACCTCGATATGCTCGAGTTCGTCACTGCGGCCGACGAACATATCCGCCGGGCAGCTCGCGAAGATCGGGATCGGTCTTTCCGGTCTCATCCGTGTGCCTTCTCCCTCACGCCGTTTTGCAGGCCGTTCGACGCCCGAAATATCTTCACTTGATTGCGCCCCGCTTCCTTCGCCTGATAGAGGGCCTTGTCGGCTGCCGACACCAGATCGACTGACGAACAAAGCTCCGCTGAGCAGCTTGCGATCCCTATGCTTAGCGTGACCCGCCGATGCGGAAACTCAGTGTGCTCGACATTGTAACGAATGCGTTCTGCGATAGCTGCGGCCTCGTCACCGTTCGTCTGTGGCAACAGGATCGAGAATTCTTCGCCACCAAAACGAGCTGCGACATCGGCTGCTCGAACCGTGTCGCGAATGACCTGAGCGACGAGCTTCAGGGCATCGTCACCGGCCAGATGGCCGAACGAGTCGTTATAGCCCTTGAAATCATCGACGTCGAGCATCATAAAGCTCATGGGAAAACCGTGACGGTTCGACCGCTTGACCTCTTCGGTAAGGCGTTCCTCGATATAACGCCTGTTGAGCATATCCGTAAGCGGATCGGTCACCGAAAGTTGCTCATACTCGCCTGCCATTTCCTGCAGCAAAGCCCGATCGACAGCAACCCCGATCTGCGGTGCGATCGCGTGAAACAACTCGACCGATTCCTCATCAAAGGGTTTACCGCTCGCTCGGTCAGTAAAGTTCATTACCCCGAGCAACCGGCCGCCAACAGAGATCGGATAACTGAGGAACGAGGACGTCCGATAGCCACGCTCCGGGATCGGCCCGAGCGATGTCCTCGAAACGTCCGTTACGACTACGGGCTCGCCCAGCGAGAATACAACGGTCGAAACGCGCGCGCCCGCCTCTTCGCCCTGATCCGGCTGCTCTCGAGCACCGATGATCGATCGAAGCTTGAGTCCGTCAGCCTTTGGGTCAAAGATGAGCAAAGATGCTCGCTCCGCGCCAAGCATCTCAGCGGCGCTCCGTGTCAGTTCGTGCCATACATTCTCGGCATCGAGCCGCCGAAGGCTCGCTGAAAAGCGACGCTCTCCCGCACTGCGGAGTTCGCTAAACGCGACGTCGTTCCGCAGCCGAAGGATCTCGAGGTGCGGGGCAAGCGTGCGGAATATTCTTACGATCTGCTTCTTGACGCTGTCATCCGTGATCGGATCAAGCACGGCGGCCGCTGCCAGAATGCCGTCACCCACCGAGATCGGAAATAGGTTCATCAACCGTGACGCGGGGCCGCCCGGCTTTGGCCTCTCACCGAGTTCGAGCGGCCTTTCGTCGTTCATCGCGGCCAGCAGCCTTACATCATCGGAACCGATGCCCAGCCGCACGCGCCGGTCGCGCATCTCACCATATGCAGAGATCGTCTCAAGCCGGCCGTCACGATTGTCCAGCCAGAGCATCGACGAAAAGCCATATCGCCGGGCGAGCAAACCAAGCACTGCATCGATGCCACCCGAATAATCCGTTTTCAGAAGCGAGCCAAAGAAAGACCGCCACTCGCTGGCTTCAGCAGCACCTGAAGCCGACTGTGCGGCCGGTTTGTTCCGCTCCTCCGGCGCGGACACGGCGCTCGGCGGCGTTTGGTCGGGGTGTAGCCCGACCTCGCGGTTGAATCGCTCGACGATGCTCTCGACGCGTTGGGGCGGTTCCACGGATCGCGGCCGTTCGCTCACGATCCGCCGGTCAACAAGTTCGGCAGCTTCGCGAGCCGTTTCCTTGATCTCCTCTTGCGACGAGGCTAGAAGGACATTCTCGAACAGGTCCGCCGGCGAATATTGGCTCCAGTCGCCATCGACGGCTCTCATGGTAGCTCGACGATATCTGCCGCTCTCGACAAACGCTCGTCCGGCGATCGTCACAAGAGACGATCCTTCGTTCGCAGGCGGGACCGCGGCGCACTCAAGGCCGGCGTGGCAAGTGTAGGTGACCGGCCCGCCCACTGCGATCGTCTCCTCAAGGGCCGTTCCGCAAAAGTCGCGACACTGTCCGATCAGCTTGCCATCGGGGTTGAGCACTCGGCAGATCGAATTGTCGTTTGCCGTGAAGGTCTGGCGTCCGCCATCGTCCACGACGACAATAGCCACGCCGTTATCCACGGCAAGCCGTTCGAGTTCGTTCTCGTTAGTGATCTCGCTCAATGCAGCAATTTTCAGGTCCAGATCAAACAAATCGGCCGTCGCAGCCCGTCGGGCGCCGCCACAGTTATCCTGAGTTTAGTGAGGTAAACGGTCAATTGTGGGCGATTTTCAATAAATCATCCGGCGTTAACGCCCATTTGGGGCTACCGGCTTCCACTCGCTGTCAATACTGACGTCGGCAAGCGAAAATGCGTCGAGCCCGTTCAGGTCAAAACCGTGTACGTACGGCTTGACCAGAGCATAAGAGACGGGAAAGTACAATGGGATCGCCGTCAGTTCATGCATGGCCTCGGCCCCGTTCATCAACTGAACAGGGCCTTCGGATCGAGGCATATCCACCACAATTTCGCTATCAGCCGCAGTCGGTCCGCTCGTCAACGACGCATCGGAACCAGGCTTGCCCTGCTCGAAGTTCGTGACCGGCTGTATATCCTTACGGCGCTCCACTGAACCCAATATGGACGTCAGGCCGACAAGTTCGTCCGCCGTCGGAAGCACTACGCCGCGCCTGATAAGGTCATATCGGCCCTCAGCGCGTGCGGCCGTCATCGCCGCCGTTTCCGTCACAGCTATCTGCGTCTCTATGTTCAGGTGCTGTCTCCACATCTGGGCGATCGTGCGGGCAACACGTTGCTGCAGATCATTGCGATTAACGACAAGGCGGATCGGTGGGAAGCCTGAACCATTTGCGAATCCCGCCTTCTCCAGAAGGTCGCGGGCCCTTGCCGCATCGAATACCAACTCATTTCTCCCGTCAGCACCAAGCGGGAGCAGTGTGTTCGCCGGCTCCGTGGCCCCCTCGAGTTCGCCGTCGATCAGTCTTCCACGATCTATTGCGATCGCAAGGGCCTCGCGAACTCGCCGGTCATTAAACGGTGCATTCTTGACGTTAACCTCGTATAGGTTGACCGCGCTGTGCCGCACCTGCCTGAAGTCCTCGTACGGGGCCAGCAGCTTTACGGCCAGCGGCTCAAGCTCGGCATTGGTCACCGCGTCGAGCTCACCATTCCGATAAGCATCCAACGCCGACTCCGCCGTTTCCTTTACCACAAATCGAACACCATCAAGCCCGACAGCTTCTTTGTTCCAATACGTGTCCGACCTCTCGAGCGTCACGCCGTCCTTATTCACGAGAGTCACCCGAAACGCGCCGTTCGTGACGATACCATTGTTGATCGCCTCGGTCTCAAAATGCTCACCACTACCGTAGACTGGCCGAAATACGGTACTCGCCACGAGCTTGGGCAGGTCCTTGTCCGGCAGCTTAAGAGTGACCTTCAGGGTTGTTTCGTCGACAGCCTCTGCACCGAACAAGACCGGCTTAGCGATGGCCGCAGGCTTGCCAGGAGTCGGTGTCGGCAGCGCACTTTCGGGCGCCGCCGTGCGGGGCTGAGAACCGGCTGGCGGTGATGGCGGCGGCGTTTGAGCCGTGTCAAAATCGAGCGTTCTCGATGCCTCGCCGGCCCAGATATTAGTACCGACAATGTTATGAAAAAGCTCTCTCTGAGGAGCCTTTTCGCCGAGCCTTAGCGCTCTCTGCCACGACGCTACGAGGTCGCCGGCCGTGACGCGCTTCCCATTCGTCCAGCGAGCATTCTTGCGAAGTTCAAAGGTCCAAACGCGATTATCGTCGCTTGCGGTCCACTTCTCGGCAAGGGCCGGTTTGGCTTCGAGTGTTCGCCCGTCAAGTTCTGTCAGCCCCTCATAGACGGCCCGGACAAGATCTGTTTCCGGCGCGGCCGCGGCACGGGCCGGATCGAGGCTGCGGGGAACTTTGCCATTACTCCAGCGAAATTCCTGCTTTGCAGGAGCAGGAGCGGTCGCACCGTAATACTGTTCGGGTTTCGGTCTCTGTATCTCGGTACAGGACGCCGCGAGCAGGCAGACCGCGGCGAACAGGATCGCGCGTCCTGTCAGAATGGGGCAAATATTGTCAGAAGTGAATATTCTCACCCTGTTTAACATCTCGCAGCCGCTGCACGAGGGCCACAGTCTGTCGGCGGGTTTCGTCAAAACCGTTTGACGTGTCGATCAGGTCGTCGGCAAAGCGTTTCTTCTCGTCCTGCGGCATCTGGGCCGCGATTCGCCGCTTGGCGTCCTCCTCGCTTAGCCCGTCGCGCATCATCAGTCGGCTTAATTGTATCTCAGGCAAACACCACACAACAATTATTCGGTCGAATCGCCGATAGCCACCGGACTCGATCATGAGCGCCGCATCAACCACCGCGATGCCGTTCGGGTCGCTTCGCACCACCCCGCTCAACCATCTGTCCTGAACGGCAAGAACGCGCGGATGAACCACCGAATTCAGCAATTCGCGCTTTGCCTCGTCGGCAAAGACCATCGAGCCGACGCGTTTGCGATCAAGCTCGCCCGAAGCGGTCAGCACATCCTTGCCAAAGAGCGAGACGATCTCAGCGAGCCCTTCGGTTCCCTTTGCGACAACCTCGCGCGCTGTCTGGTCGGCATCAAGCGTATGGCAGCCAAGTTCACGCATGACCGAGACGACAAACGATTTGCCGACCGCTATCGAGCCTGTGAGACCGACCTTGAGCATCTAGGCCGCCCGGTTATGCCGCTTTGCGAGCTTGCTGACGTTGTATTCCGCGATCTCAGTTAGCGTCAGGCCGAGTTCATCGGCACATGCCGAGATATACCATAGGACATCGCCGAGTTCGTCCTTGAGTTTTCCTCGGATCTCTTCGTTAATGACACCAGAATGGTCGCGTTGTATCTTCTTAACAATATTAGCGACCTCGCCGGCCTCTCCTGTAAGGCCCAACGTCGGGTATTCGAGATTAGACATCCGCCGCGGATAATGGGCCGTCTGGCTTGCCTCTGACTGATATTCTGTAAAGTTCATATCTGGATTCCTCGCCGTAATTTCGCCGCCGCGACGGTATTTTTCATCAGCATCGCTACCGTCAGCAAACCGACGCCGCCCGGCACCGGCGTCAGGCTCCCAGCCTTTTCGATCGCCTCGCGGGGGTTAACATCACCGACGAGAGTCGATCCGCGCTTTTCGATGGCCGCGAGCCGCTTCTCGATCTCATCGTCCGAAAACAATGTTCGTGCCACCGTCGCATCCGCCACACTATTGATGCCGACATCGATGACGGCTGCTCCTTCGCGGATATGCTCGCCGCGAATAAACCCGGCCCGCCCGATAGCGGCTACGAGAATATCAGCCTGTCGCGTGACCGCTGGCAGATCCCGCGTCCGCGAATGGCAGATCGTGACGGTCGCATTCTCCTGCAACAGGAGCATCGCCATCGGTTTGCCGACGATATTGCTACGGCCGACGACGACCGCGTGCTTGCCGGCGATCTCGATGTCCGACCGCTTCAATATCTCAATGACCCCGGCCGGCGTGCACGGCACGAGCGACTCGCGGCCTTGCATCAACCGGCCCGAATTGATCGGATGAAATCCGTCAACGTCCTTCATCGGATCGATCCGCTCAAGGATCACACGTTCATCAATGTGCTTCGGCAGCGGCAACTGGACGAGAATTCCGTCAACGTCGCTTCTCGCGTTCAGTTCATCGACGGCGGCCAATATCTCGTGCGGGGCCGCATCCGCCTGAAAGTGCCGGTGCTCCGACGCCATTCCCAGTTCCTCGGTCGTTCTCACCTTGCTACCGACATAGACGGCTGAGGCAGGGTCCTCGCCGACGCGGACGACCGCAAGGCACGGCCGTACATTATGCACCTCTTGAAGGTCGGCAACTTCGGCGGCGACCTCGGACTTTATGGCCTCGGCGATCGTTTTACCACTAAGTATCCTGGCTGGCATATGTGTTCTAGAGCTGATTTTACCGTAACACAGACGAGTTTGTTAAAATTCGATTGATGTATCGCCTCCTGCCTTCAATGCTTCTCGCAGCTATGCTCGTGCTGAACGCGGCCCCGCAGCCACGGGACGTATCAGAACGGCGTGATGTGAAGGCGATGACAGCCGCGGATAGTGAGACCGTGATCACGCGTCTGCAGGAAGCCTTTCGCCAGGACACGGAGCGATTTGATTCGAGCCATAGCGGTTATGAGTTGGCCAATTTCTCCGAACTTGCGCGGCGGCCGGCCCGCGCGGTCGCGTGGTTTCACCGTGAAAGCGAACGTGGCACGGGCCTGGCCGGGTTTGCCTTGGCTCGTTCATCGCGGATCGCGCGTTCGAGCGGAAACCTCCTTCTCGAACGTATCTATCTTGAACAACTCCGGGCCATCGAACCTGACTCGGACTTGGGCCGTGCGTCATTAGATCGGCTCGCGCAGAACGGTTTGGAACAAGGCGGCGCGGCGGCAGCAGTCAGGCTTCTTACCTCAGGCGGACCGCCGTCCCGGGCAGACGGCTCGGATCGTAACGTGAACCGCAAGCGAGCCCTGCTCCTGGCCAAAGCCTATTTTGGCCTGGCCAGGTCAGACGATGCCGTCCGGCTTTTCACCGACCTGATCGAGAATGATCCGGCACCACAAACACCGGACGATAATTCCTACGAGGCTACAAAGGCCCTCGACCTGGCAGCTGCCGACACCGCCGCGCAGCTTACCCCCGAAGAACATCGCCGCCGCGCGAATATTTACCAATTCCATCGCGACCTCCGGCCCGCCCGGCGTCATTTTGAGGCATGGGCAGCCATCGATCCCGCATCCGCAGCTGAGGCCTATCTCAATATCGGCCGAGGCTACGGTCAGGCCGGTGAGTACGGCGAAGCGGTCAAATGGTACGAGCGCCTTCTTGAGCGAAACGGAGACAGCGCACAGGCCAAGGATGCCCTCCTGCGGCTTGCCGGGGCCTATTCACGGATCGGCAAGGTCAAGGAGGCTCTGGCCCGTTATCAGAGTTTCATCGATAAATATCCAGCTGACGCATCGCTCGACCGCGCTTATCTGAACCCGGTCGATCTGCTCCGAGACGACGCAAACGACACATCGGCTCTCAACTGGTGCGAACGAACGGCAACGGCGTTTCGCGGCAACTCCGCCGAGGCGGTCGCCCTCTTCTCAAAGGCCCGCATCTATGTGAGCCGAGAGGAATGGCAGGAGGCCCTCACCACTCTCGACGGCCTTGCTGCGATGCGTGATCTGGGCGGCACATCGCTCCCTGGCGGGACGAATGCCGAGGAGGTCGCATTCCTGCGTGGCTTTGTTCTTGAGAAACTCGGCCGCCGCGGCGAGGCTATCGACGCCTATCTCTCGATCCCGGACGGCCGCAACGAATACTACGGCTGGCGGGCCACACAACGCCTCAGCGCAATGCACTCTGCTGAGATATCCAGGGCCGCTGCCGCTGAAAAGATCAAAACGCTTGCAGCCGGGCTTCAGGAGAAGAACATCGAGACTCGTCGAAAGAATGCAACGGCCCTATACCGAATGGCGGCTGACAATGAGACTCGCGAAAAGGCGCTTGTCGCTCTGAAGATGTCCTTCAAATCGCCGGCCAGACCTTTGTCCACCGCCCCGAACAAGCCAAAGGAGAACTTCACCGACAAGACGGTCGAGGCGCTTGTCCGTGTCGGGGCCTATTCGGACGCGGCCGTCGGGCTGGCTGCTATTCCAGCCGACGCAGGTAATGCGGAGTATTTTGTCCTCGGCGACCGGGCCGACAAGGCTCTTCTGATCCTCGAACCGCGATGGAGCAAGGTCCCCGCCGATACGCCGCTCGCCTTGCTTCCCCGCGACCAGTTGCGGATGCAGTATCCTGTCGTGTATCGCAAGGACCTGCTTGCTGCGGCTGAAACGAATGGCATCGACCCACGACTCGTCTTGTCGATAATGCGACAGGAGTCTCGCTTTGCGCCCAAAGCATCGTCTGGCGCCGGCGCACGCGGACTGATGCAGTTCCTTTCGACCACAGCCACAGAAATCGAACGCGAGGTCGATGTGCCGGGCTTTGAGCAAGGCGACCTTTACAACCCGCAGGTCGCGATCCTGTTCGGCTCGCGGCACATCGCTGACCTCTTCAGGCTATTTCCGGGTCAGCCGGAAGCCGTCGTTGCGGCTTATAATGCAGGCAGTGATAATACAAAAAGATGGCTCACGCGCTCGCGCTCCGATGATCCAGCGCGTTATGTGTCAGAAATAATGTTTACGCAGACAAAAGACTATGTTTACCGCGTGATGGCAAACTATCGAATGTATCAAATGCTCTATGACGACAAGCTCCAGCCGAGCGGCGATCCGGCGGCTCAGAACAGATAGCCTTATGCGTTTCGTCGCCGTTGCACTGGCCTTTGTTTTTTTGACGGCGTGCGGCAAAGCTCCGGAGACGAATTCGTCCGCCGGCTCGGCAAAACGATATCCACTGAAAGGCAAAGTTGTGTCTGTCGATAAGTCTGCAAAAAAAGCGAAGATCGATCACGAAGCCATCGAGGGTTATATGCCGGCAATGGAGATGGAGTTTCCCATTCACGAAAATTGGGTATGGGACGAGTTGCGTCCGGGATCTGATATCCGTGCCGAACTTGTCGTCGATAACACAGCAAAAGAACCTTACTGGCTCGAGAAGATAGGGATCATTGCCCACGCCGGGCCCGACCAGGCGCAGCCGCCGATAAACGACAAATTTGCTCAGATCGGTAATCCGGTTCCCGACTTCGCGCTCACAAATCAGGACGGTAAGCGTATATCGATAAAGGATTTCAGCGGCAAGGCCCTTGCGATCACGTTCATCTATGCCCGCTGCCCGCTGCCCGATTACTGCATCAGGATGTCGACGAACTTCAGCGATGTCGCAAACATCCTTAACAAGGAGGCGGATCCACAGAAATACGCCCTTCTTTCGATCTCATTCGATCCCGAGAACGACACACCGGAGAAGCTCAAGTCCTACGGGCTCGGCTACTTGGGCAAAGGATCGACCAATCTTGGGATCTGGCAGCTCGCGGTCGGCAAGGATGCGGAAGTGCGAAAGATCGCCGACTTCTTCGGCCTTCGCTATGAAACAGACGCCAACGACAAGGCCCAGATCAATCACAGCCTCCGCACAGCCGTCATCGGCCCCGACGGCAAGGTCGTGAAGATATTCGCCGGCAACGAGTGGTCGGCATCCGAGTTGCTCAGTGAGCTTCAGAGCCTTGCAAGATAGATGATGATGATGCGGGGTCGATGTCACGCCCCGCTACGATCGTCCTGACGACATCCCGCGCGTTCGAGGAAAAGACGAGCGCCGCATGAATATCGTTTACAGGCCTTTGCGCCGAATGTTTGAGGGATACTACCGCAAGGTCGGCCTGTTTTCCCGGTTCGATCGTTCCGATCAGGTGATCTAAGCCGAGCGCGCGAGCGCCGCCCCGTGTCGCGGCCTCGAGGGCTTCCCGGGCAGAGATCATTCGGGCCGAGCCCAGGCGATTTCGAGCCGCCAGAGCCGCAAAACGTGATTCCTCCAACATGTCAGCAACATTGTTGCTCGCAACAGAATCGCTGCCCAGTCCGATGGCGATGCCTGCGTCGCAAAAGGCTTCAAATGGTGCCGAGCCGTGGCCGAATTTGGCGTTTGATTTTGGGCAATGCGCGATGCGTGCCCCGTTGGCGGCTATGCGTTCGATATCAGGATCGGAAACGTGAACACAATGTGCCAGTAACGGCTTGGCGGCCAACACGCCGAGGCGTTCGAGATATTCGACCGGCGAACAAAGCGGGCTCTTCCACTCAAGCCCAAATTTGTGGTAAACACCGGCAAAAAAACCGGTTCCCTTGCGCAGCAACTCGTCCTCATGGCGAGATTCCGCGACATGGATCGAGAGCGGCACGCGCTCGATGATCGAGAATTGCGCGATCATCTCAAACAGCCGGGAGCCGACCGTATAGGGCGAGTGCGGTGACAGCCCAATACTGACGAGATCCGTTGCATCCGCGACAAGGGCTTCGTACTTTGCAACCAAGTTAGCAAAGTCAGCCTCCGCCGTTGCGTTGTCGGGCGAAAATTCCGTTTCCTGAAAAATCATGCCGCGCAGGCCCGTCGTCTTTAGTGCGTTCAACCCCGCGCGTCCCATTCGGCCAATGTCCCCGAAGCAGGTCACGCCCGCACGAGCACCTTCCAGGGCGCCGGCGACAGCCGAGGCCTCCACCTCGTCATCGCTCATCGCTTCGCGGAGAGCGGTCAGCTTCAGCAGCCATGCCTTGAAATCATGCTCGACGTCATCGAGCGCGCCACGCATCGATGTGATCTCGAGGTGCGAGTGGCAATTGACAAATCCGGGCAGAATCGCAGCCTCGCCAAACTCTTCGATCTCGGCTGATGGGAATTTTCGTGCAAGGTCATCTCGCGGCCCGACAGCCTTTATCGTGCTCCCGTCGATATTCACCGCGCCGCGTTCGATCGGCGGTGAAGAGATTGGGACGACGTGTTGGGCCGAGAGTATGCGCACAGCTAATTGTAATCTTCCGACGCCTCAGTGGCGTAATGGTTCAGTTTGAAATTGTGATCGTCTCTCCGATCTCTGCGAAACTCTCTC
>CAZMQR010000014.1:0-16109 GCA_964568325.1 uncultured Chloracidobacterium sp.
AATGCGAGAAGATGCCGCGTCGGGCACCCTCCCTACAGGTCGGGTTTCCGCCTCTGATGCGGAGCTTCTCGAATATTTCGAAGAGCGTGTGGAGTCTACACTAATCCAACCCACGTTCATATTCGATTACCCGAAATCCATCTCGCCGCTCTCAAAGGCCGACCCGACGAACCCGCAGGTCGCCGAGCGGTTCGAACTGTTCATCAATGGCATGGAAGTCGCGAACGGCTTTAGCGAGCTTAACGACCCGCGTGAGCAGTACGACCGCTTCATCGACCAGATGGCCGAGCGTGAACGGGGCGACGATGAAGCGATGGTGCTTGACGAAGATTACGTCCGAGCCCTGTCATACGGCATGCCGCCCGCCGCCGGAATCGGCATCGGCATCGACCGGCTGGTGATGCTGCTGACCAATAAGCACTCGATCCGCGACGTCATCCTCTTCCCGCACATGCGGCCGGAGAGGAATAGAGCCACAGAGATCACAGAGGACACCGAGAGCGAATAGATTTGATCTCGGTGGCTCGATCTATGCTATCGCCTCGATCATTTCCTTGACGGCGTTGCTCAGGCCGACGAAGACGGCGCGGGAGATGATGTTGTGGCCGATATTGAATTCGGTGATCTCGGGAATGGCCGCAAGCGCCCCGACGTTGCGATAAGTCAGGCCATGGCCTGCGGCGACGATAAGGCCGAGTGATACGGCGTGAACGGCGGCAGCGGCGAGGCGCGATACCTCGGCGGCGGCTTTCTGGGCACCTTCGCCGTGGGCGGCACGTGACGAGAGCGTCATCTCGGCGTATTCGGCGGTGCAAAGCTCGACCTGCTGGGCACCGGCACGTTTCGCCGCGTCGATCTGTGCCGCGTCGGGATCGATGAAGATACTGACAAAGATGTCCGCCGCTCGCAGTTTGTCAATGGCGGCCTTAACAGCGTCAAGGTTGCCGACAACATCGAGTCCGCCTTCGGTCGTAACCTCGTTGGGATTCTCAGGCACGAGCGAAACCGCGTCGGGCCGGGTGGCAACGGCGATAGAAGTCATTTCTTCTGTGGCTGCCATTTCGACGTTCAGGTAAGTCGTGACGACGTCACGCAGCAGTTCGATATCGCGGTCCTGAATGTGCCGCCGGTCACCGCGAAGATGAACCGTAATGCCGTCGGCCCCGGATTGTTCGCAGACGACCGCCGCCGTAACGATGCTCGGCTCGATCGTCTTGCGGGCCTCACGGATCGTGGCGACGTGGTCGATATTGACGTTGAGCTTTGCGGTCATAATTTACGTTGTCGCAATCGTTCACGAGTGATCACGCTGAAACTGCGTTCAAATACATCAGCCGATTCTGCGAGGTATCGCAACATAAATTTCGCCGGTTCTTCCGGCAAGAAATCGCCTAGACGTAGGTAAACAACACCCGAAGCGCACATCAGTTTTCTGAGAAAGATCAGCTCCCCGAAATCGCGATCGCAGGTGATCATTATTCTTTCCTCTGCCTCGGCGACGGGGATGATATCAGCATCCGGAAGTCCCGGATACTGTTCTCGAATAGACAAGACATCGAACCCGGCTTCTCTCAGCAACCGAATGCTGGGAGCGGGAATGTGTTCATCCGCGACGAATGCAGTCATGTCTGACTGTTGGGGATCGATAGGAAGAGGCCGTCTTTTAGAGACTCCGAAGCATATGCAAAAACAGCCCTAAGGTCCTCGGGCGTGAGATTAGGGTAGCTGTCCAAAAGATCCTTTTCGGTCCAGCCCGAAGCTAAACGCTCCAGCAAGAAATCAACCCTCAGCCGAGTGCCCTTGATGCACGGCTTTCCAAACATAATGCCATTGTCCGAAACTATACGGTCTTCCCAGTTCATAGCGTTGATTATACGCTCATTCTACGGCAATCCATACAAACCTTGTTTAGCGTTGCGGCGGATCTGGCTGAGTTCGCTGATCATTCGTCGGGTGTCGCGCAGGACGCTGACCTTTGAGCCGAGAACATCGTTCCAGCGGACAGGTATCTCGGCGAGACGTAGGCCGTGGTATTTGGCGACAAAGAGAAACTCGACGTCGAAACCGAATCGGTCGATGGTCATCACGTCCAGCAAGGTGCGGAACTTCAACATATTAAAGGCCTTAAAGCCGCATTGCGTGTCGGCGAAATTGAGGCCCGACATCTTGCGAATGATAAAGTTCATCACCTTGCCGCCCTGTTCTCGCTGCCACGGCTGGTGTGTGCCGATCAGCGAGCGGTCGAGGGCACGTGATCCAAAGGCGACATCGACATCGCCCGCACGGATCGGATCTACGAGCTTCGACATCTCGTCAATCGGTGTCGAAAGGTCGGCATCAGTGATCAGAGCCGTATCGGCAGAGGCGGCCAGCAGGCCCGTCTTTACGGCGAAACCTTTTCCGCGGTTCTTCTCGTATCTGATGACTTGCGACGGCACGCCGGGCACAGCGGCGAACGCACGCTCGGCGACCGCCGACGTGTCGTCCGACGAGCCGTCATCGGCGACAATGACCTCGGCTTTAAGGCCGCTGTTCGAGATATGGCTGAGAATGACGCCGAGCGGCTGCGAGATGCGTTCGCTCTCGTTATACGCGGGGATGACAATGGATACGTCAGGCTTCATCGCAAATAGCTAATGGTAAGTTTTTGCCCTCGAAAAGTAAATTTTGCATCGAATCTGACGTAAGATAATCGTGAGCGAAGAATGAAGAACAAGTCCTTATTGATAGCGATACTCGTGATCGGCATCGGTGCCGTGCTGGGCGGGACATTTGGCCGGATGCCTGAGCCGACGTCGGCTGAGGCCGGGACCACGGCTGAACGCATAATTTCGGACTATAAGGATGCTCTTCGCGTGATCGATGAGAGCTATGTCACATCGGCCGATCACGATCGACTGACCGATTCGTCAATGCAGGCGATGTTGTGGACGCTCGATCCGCATTCGTCGTATTTCACTAGCGAAGAATTTCGAAAGCTCGACGAGGAGCAATCGTCGCAGTTCTATGGCATCGGCGTGTCGATACTTCAGCACCGCGACGGCGTATATGTGCAGTCCGTAGTGCCAAATACGCCGGCCGATAAGGCCGGACTCCGCTATGGCGACCGTTTTCTGACAGTCGAGGGCAAGGACGCGCGCGAATGGACCAGCGCCGATGTCTCGCGAAATGTGCGCGGGCCAAAGGGCACACCTGTCCGAATACAGATCGACCGGGCCGGTTCGGCGACGCCGGTCGATTATGAGATCACCCGCGGCGGTGTTCCGCTGCCGTCGATACGGAATTACTTCATGCTCCGCGACGGCATCGGCTATATCGGCCTGACCGGCGGCTTTCAGACGACGACCTCCGAGGAACTCACGACCGCAATGGCCGAGTTGAAGAAAGAGGGAATGAAGAGCCTTATTCTCGACCTGCGCGGCAATCCGGGCGGCATTCTGGAGCAGGCCGTTGCGGTGGTCAGCAAATTCATTCCCGGCGGCGAGACGGTCGTTTCGGTGAAAGGTTCTAAGGATGCCCCGCAGCGCGAACTTCGCGCGACCGGTAGCAAAGTCGATACCGAGCCTATGATCGTGATGATCAATGGCGGGTCGGCGTCAGCCTCTGAGATCGTTGCGGGAGCTATTCAGGATTATGACCGCGGGCTGGTCGTGGGCAGCGACAGCTTTGGCAAGGGCCTTGTCCAAAGGGTATTTCGCCTGCCTTACGGGACAGGTTTGACACTGACCACGGCACGCTATTACACGCCGTTTGGCCGCTCGCTCCAGCGTGAATATTCGAGCGGTTCGATCTACGATTATTACACGCACGGCGACGACCGGCCCGAGAACGACGGCCTCGACGCGCCGCCAAAGCCACCCGGCGTTCCGGTCACGACGCCGAGCGGGAGAACGCTCTACGGCGGCCGAGGTATCGAGCCCGATATTGCGGTTGCTCCACAGGCCGCGTCGCCCGCTCGAGGCCGGATCAGTGAGGCTGTTTTCTTCTTTGTCCGTCAGCTTGTGGCCGGGCGGATCAATGGTTTTGACAGCTTTAAGGTCGAGAAGCAGAACTATCGCCAAACGCTGCAGCCAAATGAGTTTAGCGTCTCGGATCGGCTATTCGAGGCATTCCGTTCGCAAGCCGCCTCCGACGCAGCCAACGGCCTGACCTTCGCCAATATCGACAGCATGGCTGACTATGCAAAAACGCGCCTGCGCCAGGAGCTCGCGACCGCAAACTACTCAAGCGAAGCCGGCGTCCAGGTCCTCCTCGAAAACGACCCGCAGATCCTCAAAGCTATCGAATCAATGCCCCAAGCCGGCACAATGATCGCCCGCGGGCGTCCGTTTGACAGTCAAGCGGGTGTTCGGTAGACTTCTTCAAAACTCGTTCTAACCATATCATGATAACGGACTGGAATGGCGGGGTGCGATACCGGTGTGGTCGTTTCTTAGCCGGCTGGTGCGGCATCAGAGTTGCAGAATGGAGGCTTACATGAGATCAATTCCTCGTACACGAGAATGTTTGTATTCGGTGCCCCGTTTGTCGGGGGCCCTTTGTAGTTTTTTATGCGTTGTGCTGTTTGCGTTATCAGCTCCGGCGCTCGACCTGGGCGTTGATCCCGAGTTCACTCCGAGCCTGACCGACGGGTATACGCGAGTCGAGGCCGTCGCGGTGCAGTCGGACGGCAAGATACTCGTTGGCGGAGCATTCCCCATCGCGAACGGCGTTGCGCGTCCGGTGATAGCCCGCTTCAATGCAGACGGCACACTCGACAACACATTCAATCCCGTTTCGACGGGCGGCATCGGTGGCGTCCAGGATATTGTCGTAATGACGGATGGCAGGATACTGATCGCTGGCCTTACGCCTGGTATAGCCCGTTTGAATGCTGACGGATCGCTCGATGCGACATTCAATCCGGGAACAGGGGCAAACGCGGTTGTCAACGATGTTCTGCAGCAGTCGGATGGCAAGATCATCATCTCGGGTTCTTTCACGCAGTATAACGGCACACCGATCAGCCGGATCGCACGGCTGAATGCTGACGGGTCTCTAGATACCTCCTTTACACCACCGACGATAAACAGTGTGATCTACGAGGCCGCTATCCAGTCGGACGCAAAGTTAGTGATAGTTGGGGGATTCAGCTCCGTTGTAGGCAATACAAGGCGAAATTTGGCGCGCCTGAATTCCGACGGATCATTTGACGCTAGTCTCGATGCCGGAACGAATTCGTTTGCGACGCGGCCCTCGGTGGCCATTCAGCCTGACGGGAAGATCCTCGTTGGCGGCACGTACACTCAGAAGGGCATCACGCGGTTTACGTCAACCGGAGCTGTCGATGGCACATTTGCGTCGCCGTATGATCCGGGCAGCGATTCTACGGTCCACAGTATGATCCTATTGCCCGGCGGGTCTATCATTGCGGGCGGTCATGCAAACTTGACGGGAGGCGGCCAGCAAATGGGCGTCATAAAGCTGCTATCGAACGGTGCTCTCGATCCTGGCTTTGCTTCCGCACCTGTTGTTGACGGCGGGTTAGAGATATTCTCGATCTCTCTTGGCCCCGACGGCAAGATCTTTGCCGGCGGCGACCTCTACAAACTTGGCTCTATGGCGACGCCAAGCAAGCGGATGGCTCGTCTCAATGCCAATGGGTCGATCGATGCAAGCTTCACCGGCACGGTCGAAGGATACGGGGCCGTTCGCGCCGCTAAACAGCAGGGCGACGGCAAGATCATTGCGGCGGGCAGCTTTGAGGCCGCGAATGGCACTGCCAGGCGGAATATTGCCAGATTCAATTCGGACGGCACGCTCGACAGCTCGTTTTCCTCTGATATCAATGGTGATATTAATGCGATCGCTATCCAGAACGACGGAAAGATCGTAATTACCGGAACGTTCTCAACAGTTGCCGGAGCCGAACGTTTCGGCATTGCACGGCTTGATACTAACGGGGGGCTCGATAACTCGTTCGTTCCGGGTAATCTCAGCGTCCTGGGTTACAGCTGCGTGATCCAGCCAGACGGAAAGATATTGGTGGGCGGGTTTGTGTCGCTCGCGACAACGTTGGTAGGCATTACCCGATTCAATCCCGATGGGTCGCTCGACAGTGGTTTTGCACAGCCCGATTTCTCGTATTTCGTATTGGATATCGCTCTGGCACCCGATAATAAGATCTATATTGGCGGCAGCTTCACTAACTTCGCGGGAAGCGGCCGCAGCAAGCTCGCGCGGCTGAACACTGACGGCACTGTGGATCTTGCGTTTAACGCAAATACCGGCGTGACCACTAGGAAAGTCGCGGTCCAGGCTGATGGAAAGCTCATGATCGGCGGCGACTTTACAAGCGTGAATGGTTTTCCGTCAGGAAGGGTTGCGAGGTTGAATAGCGATGGAGGCTACGACTCAGCTTTTGCGGTAGGCGCCGGCTTTAATTCGACGGTGTTTGCCCTTTATCAGAGACCGGACGGCCAGGGAGGCCTTAAGACACTCGCGGGCGGAAGCTTTTCGTCCTTCAATGGCAGTCCGAAAAATTTTCTGGCGGAATTGAACTCAAGTGCCGGACTGACTAGTGTAGAAGCCCCTACGAACGGTTCAGTCTCGGTGATTACGGGCCAGGCCGACGGGAAGGTCCTTGTCGGTGGGCAATTTACATCGATAGATGGCCAACCACGGCTGGGGATTGCCCGCCTCCAGGACCAGGAGCCAAATGCCGCACTATTCGACTACGACGGCGACGGCAAGACGGATTTCTCGGTATTCAGGCCGTCGAGTGGGGCTTGGTATCTGCAGAGATCAACTGCCGGATTTCAGGGATTGCAGTTTGGGGCAGATGGCGATAAGTTGACGCCAGCCGATTACGATGGCGACGGTAAGACGGATATTGCCATTTACAGACCGTCCACGGGCATTTGGTACATACTGAACAGCTCGAATGGGACGGTTTCGTATCCGGTGTTTGGCGTTGCCGAGGACCTGCCCGCTCCGGGCGACTATGACGGGGACGGGAAGGCTGATCTGACGGTGTTTCGGCCAAGTCAGGGGACATGGTATCGGACGAATTCGTCAAACGGGACGACGTTCGGAATGCAGTTTGGTGCAAATGGTGATGTGCCAACGGTCGGTGACTTTGACGGGGATGGGAAGAATGACCTGGGCATATTCCGTCCGTCGATAGGCGACTGGTACAACATCCGAAGCTCTAACGGCTCTGTCTTCGGCGAGCGGTTTGGTCAGACGGGCGATAGGATCGCACCGGCTGACTATGACGGTGACGGCAAGACCGACATTGCCATCTATCGCCCGTCAACCGGCCTTTGGGTGATCCGCAACTCAGCGACGGCGACGTATTCGTATGAAGTCTTTGGAGCACCGGCGGACATTCCCATCGCAGGCGACTACGACGGCGACGGGCGAGCAGACATCGGCGTCTGGCGTCCATCGGATGGGACCTGGTACATAAAACGTTCGTCAAATAGTCAATTCATCGTGTTCCCGTGGGGCCAGAACGGCGACAAGCCTACGCCGAGTGCGTACGGCAACTGAGAATTGAGAATGGTGCAGGCGTCGGAGTGCGGGCACCTTGCCCGCGCGTACTCGCTACACATTTGAACGCAGACTGAGCGGATCGGGCAGAAAAAGCCGGATATGAATCCTATTTCTTATTCGTCCTCATCTGCTCGATCCGCTTGATTCGCGTTCGAAGTTACGAATGTCACGCGCGGGCACCTTGCCCACGTTCCGACGCGGTTATCTTAGCTCTTTCCGCCGGTTTTGGAATCGAGGCGGATGTCGGTTATTTGGATGTCTTTTTGGACGGCTTTGAGCATGTCGTAGATGGTCAGGGCGGCGACGGAGATGGCGGTGAGGGCTTCCATTTCGACGCCGGTTTGCGCCGTTGTGACGGCCTCGGCGGTGAGGGCAACGCCGTAGTCAGTGATCTCGGCGGTGACGTTGACCTTTGAAAGGTTGAGCTGGTGGCAAAGCGGGATCAGTTCGGAGGTCTTTTTGGCGGCCATGATGCCGGCGATGCGGGCTATCTCGAGCGGATCACCCTTGGGAGTTTGTCGGGCTTTTAGAGTTTGCAGAGTTTCGGAGTTAAGAAGAACGCGGCCTGAGGCGACGGCGCGGCGAGCGGTCGTCGCTTTGTCAGAAACATCGACCATCCTGATCTTTCCGGCCTCGTCAAAATGTGAAAGGTCGCTCATAGATATCTGATCTCCACGATGTCACCCATGTTATAGGTTTTGCCCGCCCGGATAAAGATGAGTGCATCAGCGCGTGCGAAGGAAACAAGATCGGATGATCCCTGTGTTTTCAATGGCATAGCGATAAGGCGGCCGAGACCGTCTGTCTCGAGCCGGGCCGCAGTTAGAGTGTCACGGTCCTTCGCAGCTCTTACATTGAGGCCCGTTATGGCCGTGCCGGTGCGAAGGTCGGTTGTTGACGCTCCCTGCATCAGCATAAGTGCTTTGCGGACAAAGAGATGAAAGGTTACAGCCGCCGAAACCGGATTGCCCGGCAGCCCGAAGACAAGCGTTTTGCCGAGACGTGCAAAGACAGCCGGCTTGCCCGGTTTAAGCCGGACCTTTTCAAAGTAGATCTCGGCACCGAGTTCGATCAGTGCCTGCTTCGTCAGGTCGTACTTTCCGACCGATACACCGCCGGTGATGGCGAGGATTTGCGATTTGCAATTTGCAATTTGCGATTTTAGATCGGAGAGCCGATCCCTGGCCATCGGCAGGACCGTCGTTTCGGCCCCAAAACTACGGGCGAGGACGTCGAGCATCACCGAGTTTGAATTGCGTATTTGGTCGCGACCGGGCTTTTTGGAGACGGCGACGATCTCGCTGCCGGTGCCGAGGATCGCGACATGCGGGCGGCGACCGACTCGGATCTTTGAATAACCAAACGACGCGAGAGTAGCGATCATGTTTTCGGTAATGACCTCGCCGGCTTTGAAAACAGCCTTTCCGCGCTTGATCTCAGCGCCGCGACGGACGACGGACATGCCCTTTCGGACCGGCTCGAAGATGGCAACTGAGCCGTTCGATTCTTGGGTGACCTCGACTCGCTGGACCGAATCGGCACCGGCCGGAACGCGTGCCCCTGTCATGATCCTGACGGCCTGGCCACGTTTCATGCGGCCATTCCAGCCGTGGCCGGCGGACGATTCGCCAACGACCTCAAGCTGGATACCCTTACTTCGTGCGGGCTTCTGCAACGTGTCGGCGGCGATCACGGCATAGCCGTCCATCATTGACCGGTCAAATGGCGGCAGATCGGTGTCGGCGACAACGGGCTCGGCCAAAATTCGTCCGGCGGCGTCGGCGAGCGGAACTTTTTCGGTGCCGAGCGGCGCAGTCTGTGCCGCAATAAGTTTGAGGGCTTTTGAGATGGGGATCATTCGGGATGACGCAGGTGGGCCTTAAACCCTGCCTGTATAAAGTGGACATCGTTCGTCAGAGCGTCGAGGCACTGATGATCCTGCATAACGATAAACGAAACGCAGTCGATCAGGCCCCACGTCTTATCAGTTCGGGATCGATAGAGGTTGAATGCTCGCAAGAATAGGTCGGCGTCCATGGAGACTATTGTCGCATCTTCATCGCCAAGGATTGCTTCGATAACCTCTGCGGCCTCATGTCGAAAGTGACGTGAAAGCGAGTTGCCGATCTCAAGCAGGACGCTGTCCGTTGTTAGCCAAGGCTCGTCGTGAAATCGGTCGAGCACCGTCATCGCTCGTCCATGCAAGAAATCGTTGGGGTTAACCCAAGCGACCACAAACGAGGTGTCCAGGAAGATCATTTTTCCATCTCTTTACCGAAATAAAGATACTCGTCCAAATTGGTCGCAAGATCAGCAGGAGCGTCGATTCGGATCGAATTCAACCTTTCAATCGTTTTTCGGCGGCTCTGTTTTGCCGGCCTTACGCTTGCAAGACCGCGAACATACCTATAGAGCCCATCCAGTTTATCGGCTGGCACTCGGTCAATTTCTCGCTTGAGTTCTTCGACGCTTATCACAGGACGATATTACCTGAATCGCGCCTGTTAGTCTAAACCTTTTGTGAATGGTAAAATGATTGCTTTTTAGTAGCTCAGCGAGGGATAACTTAACCGTGATCGAATTTCAATTAACCGAAGAACACATCGCATTGCAGAATACGGTCCGCGAATTTTGCACGGGCGAGGTAGCACCGCATATCAAAGAGTGGGACGAGAAGGCGTTTTTCGAGCCGAGCGTATTTACCAAGATGGCCGAGCTTGGCTTGATGGGCGTGTGCATTCCGGAGCAATACGGCGGTGCCGGATTTGACTATATTTCGCTTGGCCTCGTGTGCGAGGAGTTAGAGGCGTGCGACACGTTCCTGCGTGTGGCGATGTCGGTGCACGTCGGGCTCAACAGCCTGAGTGTGTATTCATGGGGCACCGAGGAACAGAAGCAGAAATACCTGGTGCCGCAGGCAAAGGGCGAGAAGCTCGCGACGTTCGGATTAACGGAACCGAACGCAGGGAGCGATGTCGTCGGCATGCGTTCTTACGCACGGCGTGACGGAGATGATTGGATCCTGAATGGCGAAAAGATGTGGATCTCGCTGGCGGACGTTGCCGATCACTTCCTGTTTTTTTGCTGGACCGATCAGGAGAAGCAAAAGGTGCGCGACCACAGCGGCATTTCGTGCTTTATAGTTGAGCGCACGATGCCGGGCTTTTCGAGCGGAACGATCCACGGCAAGCTGGGCATTAAGGCGGGAAACACGGGCTATTTTTCGCTGCAGGACGTCCGGGTGCCGCATGCGAACATGCTCGGAAAGGAGGGCGAAGGCTTCAAGATCGCGATGTTCTCGCTTGAGAACGGCCGTTACACGGTCGCGAGTGGTGCGACGGGCGTTATACGCGCAAGCCGCGACGCCTCGGTGGCATACGCGAATACTCGTGAGGTGCAGGGGCAGCCGATCGCTAACTTCCAACTCGTCAAACAGAAGATCGCCGAGATGGAGGCCGATTACCAGATGGCACACATGCTCTGGCTCAAATGCGGCTGGCTCAAGAACGAAGGGCTGCCGTCCGCAAAGGCCGCCAGCTTGGCAAAATGGCAGGCGACGACGCGGTCTGAAACGGCCGCATCAATGGCCATTGAGGTGCACGGTGCCAACGGCTACACGAACGATTATCCGGTCGAACGTTATCTCAGGAATTGCAAAGCAGCGGTCATCTACGAGGGAACTCGCGATATTCACACGCTCATGCAGGCCGACTGGGCACTTGGGCTGAAAAAAGAAAAGGCGGCACGCGTTACGCTGCCGCCATATCGTCCTGATGCCAAAGGCATCGCGGGATAGTTACTTTGCCGTATTGGTATTTGGTGCCGGCTGCGCCTTTTTGACGGCATCGAAGTCAGGCATCTCGTTGGTGAGCTTCCACTCGCCGTTTTCCTTTACGAAAACGAGCTTGATGCCGGTCGGATACTTGTCGGCCTTGAATGTCACCACAGCACGATCACCAGTGATCTGCTCGTTAGATGCATCGCACATCTTGCCCGTGATCTTGTCCGATTTCAGAAAATCGACGAGGCTCTTGGCTTTTTCGGCCTTCATATCGGCCTCAAACTCTTTCAGGCTCGCCGCAGAGTATACCTTTCTGAGCGCCGCGTCATCACTCTTTGCCCAGGCGTCGCAATAGGCCTTGATGACCGGTGTCATGGTCGGGGCATTGTTCTTCGTTTCTTCTGGTTGCTTCTTAGTGGTCTCAAGCGGATTATTCGCGTTGCTTGCCGCCGTATTGGGAGCGTTCGTGTTCGGCGTCGTGCCGCCGCAACCAAGCAGGCCGAGCGGTATCAACCCGATAACCAGCAGTATTAAAAAGGATCTCATAGTGCAAATCTCCTAACAGAACTAAACTTGCAAGTATAGTAAACTTGCCAGAGATGAACAAAACTGCCGAGACCGAATTGCACAGATCGTTCCTGATCGAACGGCTCCCCGAGCCGCTCACGCCGGCGAGCAGCCACGTGCAGATATTCGATGGTTATATCCCCGGAACCCGACTGCGTGTGCGACAGATGCGCGATCCGTACTCGAATGCGTGGACGCGGATCCTGCAGCAGCGCTTCCCGACGCACGACGGCGACCTGGCCGAGACCAAGCTGGTCGAGATACATCTGGATGAAGCCGAGTTCGCTATTCTTGAACAGCTACTTGCGAAGGAGATCAGGAAGAACCGCTACTTTCACGAGTTTGACCGACTATCGTTCTCTTTCGATATTTATCTCGGGCCGCTGTGGGGACTGAACATTGCAAAGGTCGATTTTCAGGACCGCGAAGAAATGGAGCAATTCGTTCCGCCACCCTTCGCCATCTACGAGATCACGAACGATCGCTACTTTGACGGAGCTAACCTGGTCAACCTGCAGTTTGCTGATATTCAACTCGAAGTTACGAGCCTTGTCGCATTGCAGCGGCCCGCCGAGCCGGACGAATGATCTACTGTGCAAGCCTGAGCGGTGGGATCTCGAGCTGCGGCGGCGGCATCGCCTGCGCGGGTGCTGACGGAAGGATATTCTGCCAACGGTTGCTGTCATTGAGCAAGCGAGCGATGTCAGCGACGGGGAGCGGCTTTGAGAAGAGATATCCCTGGCCGTATTCGCAGCCGAGAACGCGGAGCTGGTGAAACTGGTGTATCGACTCAATCCCCTCGGCAACTACCTTTAGATTCAATGCCTTAGCAAGCGCTATGACGGTGCGGACGATCTCGCCATTTTCGGTGTTCTCTTCCATTGCCGAGACGAATGAGCGGTCGACCTTGAGCAGGTCGATCGGGAACCGATGCAGATAGCTCAGGCTCGAGTAGCCCGTTCCGAAATCATCGATCGAGATGCGCACGCCGGTTTCCTTGATCTGCTTGAGCATGAGGATCGCGGTCTCGGCATTTTCCATGACGGCGCTCTCGGTCAACTCGAGCTTGAGGTTGGCGGGATCGATACCGGTTTCCGAGATCACGGTCGTTATCTGCTCCACAAGGGCCGGATGGCCAAAGTGCTTGCCGGAGAGGTTGACCGCAATGCTCAACGGCTTTGCACCGACGAATGCCTGTTGCCACGCGACGATCTGGGAGCATGCCGAATGAAGGATCTGGACCGTCATCGGTATGATGAGGCCGGTATTTTCGGCTATCGGTATAAATTCGTTTGGCGGCACGAGCCCACGCTGCGGATGATTCCAACGGACCAATGCCTCAAAGCCATCTAGCGTTGCCGAATCAAGGCTGATGATCGGCTGGTAATACAGTTCGAATTCGCTTCTCTCGATCGCGAAGCGCAGATCGGTCTCGAGTTGCAGCCGTGTGACCGCGCGGACGTGCATCTTCTGGTCAAAGATGACGTAATTTTCCTGATTCTCCTTCGCGTAATACATCGCGATATCGGCGTCGCGGAGGATGTCTTCGGCTTCGGGGTATTTCGAGTTGCCGTAGGCAATGCCGATCTTCGCACTCGTGAAGACCTGTCGGCCGTCGAGCGTATATGGCTCCGAGAGACGCCGTGCGAGGCGGTCGGCAAAAGCGGTCGCTTCGTCGCGGCTGAGCAGGTCACCAAGGATAACACCAAACTTGTCACCGCTAAAGCGGGCCGCCATGTCGCCTTCGCGGATCGTGCTTGACAGTCGCTTTGCAACGTTCCTGATCAGACGGTCGCCCATCGAATGGCCGAGGCTGTCGTTGATCGTCTTAAAACTCTTGAGGTCCAAAAGGAGGACCGCGAAATTGCTCTCTGCGTCATCGCGGGTCCCCTGCAGCAGCCCTTTGAGCGTGTCGAGGAAGTAGTTACGGTTGGGCAACCCGGTGAGGGCGTCGTGGTAGGCCGCGTGCCTAAAGTTCTCGTGGCTTTCCTGCAAGGCTTCGCTGCTGCGCGTCAGTTCCTCAACATAATGCTTAAGTTCCTGCACGTGTTCCTCGGCCTGCTCGGCTCGCTCACGCTCTGCATGCTTCGCCGTTTCAATGCTCCGCTTGAGGTCCTCAACAAACCGCCGGAATGTAAGGTAGATCACTCCAAAAAAGGCCACGACGGCGGCGATCATGAATATGTTGACTGACTCCAGAGCTTCGACGACGATCCCGGCGACGAAGGCGCCGGTCAGATAGATGATAACGGCGGAGAAGCAATTGCCCGTCCAAACCTTCCAGAATGAGACGTCCTTTCGTATCGCAGTATAGATAGCCACAAGGCCGGAGTTGACCGCGAACAGCGACATTGACAGCACCGTCAGCATGACGACAAAGCTTGTGGTGTCCTTGCGCTGCATGATCAACTCGATGGGAAATACTCCTCGAGTCACGATGGCGGCGAAGAAAACTGATATTATGGCTATCTGGACGTTCGCGAGGATCGCCTTTGCACTGAATGGTGTCCCTTGGTGCTTGATCTTGAGCGAAGCGACGGTCGTCTCGATGGCCGCGACAAGCAACGCAACTTGGCCGCCATAAACGATCAAAGCGAGCATTATCAGCCCGTCGGAGATCGTCAGGTGCATGTTCACGCGCGGAAGCTGGACCTTGAGATAGCAGCTGCAGAATACCGTCAGCACGGTCAATGTGATGACGCCGGCATCGATCTTCTGCGGGTCAAGCCCGAATAACGCCCAGACAAGGGCCCCGGCCGCAACCGGAGAAAGGGCGGCGAGGAATAGGCTGACGGATTTTTCCTTCGAAAGCGACAACATGGGACGAGCTAATGGAGGGACGGACGCAGGGGCTAGACGTGGCCTGTAAGCGTTATGGGATGGGCAATTGTCGGATATCGATCCCGACAACATCTATTCTAGGATATTCATTCGACTGTGTGCAATAAAAATATTTTAACAATGTAAAAAGCGAAGAGGCCTGATCAGGCCTCTCCGCTTCCTTCAGAATACGCCCGCAATGCGATAGCCCATCTATTGCATTCCCGGCGTATTGTCCCCATTCGCCATGATCGCGTTGCTCATCGCCTGAGCTGTGTCCCCGACGATGATGCCGTCACCTACCAGGATGCCGTCGCTGACGAGGATGCCGTCGGCGATCGGGAAGTAGTTTGTCATCGATGGTGAATTACCAAAGAGGATATTCGAACCGTAGAGCGTAGAGCCCCGGCGGATCGTCTGGTATCCGTTCGGTGCGGCTCCGTCCGGCAGCACGGCGCCGTCGCTGACAATGATGCCGTCGCCGACAATGATGCCGTCGCCGACAATGATGCCGTCGCCGACAATGATACCGTCGCCGACGATGATGCCGTCACCGACAATGATGCCAAGTCCGTAGATGCCCTGATACTGCATTATCAGGTTGGTTCCGGTCATTGCACCATAGCTCGGCAGGATGCCGCCGGCCCATTGGAACCGAGTTGTTGCGATCGTCGATGTATGGTCAGGTATCTCGTTCGTCGTTAAGAGGGGCGTTCCGACGGGCGTCGGATTTGGCAGGTCCTGACGGACGAGCTTTGCGATGCGGACCGCGCCCTCAACGTTGAGCTGTCCTGCGCCCTGCTCAAACATGTTGTAGCCCGCGATCGGCTGTGCCGTGTATTCGAGCAGCATCTTGATCATGTTAGGCGTGAGCTTCGGATTTGCCTGCAGGAGCAGCGCTGCCGTTCCCGACACGATCGGCGTGGACATCGACGTGCCGGAAAGGTACATCAATGTCAACTCGTCGTTGTTCGAACTCGTCGGATAAACGGCGAGCCATGGGTTGGCCTCCAATATTTCACTGTCGCGGCCGACTGCCGAGATCAGTTTGTTGCCGGGAGCGACCACATCGGGCTTGATCAGATGATCATAAACCTTATTGCCTGCTGCGTCGGTATAGTACGATCGAGTCGGCCCGCGAGAGCTAAACGTCGTGATGCCATCGTCATTACGCGGATCCGTGCCAAGCGTATTCGTCGCCCCGACGGTGATCACGGACGGGTCGTTGCCCGGCGAATGGATCGCGCCGTACAATTTTTGGCCCTGGGCGTTCTTTCCGGTATTACCGGCCGCCGCTACTACGACCATTCCGACGTCAACCAGCTTGCGTGCGGCCCGGCAGAGCGGATCGTTACGCCAGGTCTCGACCGCGGGTGTGCCGAGGCTCATATTCACGACCTTGATG
>CAZMQR010000015.1:0-15962 GCA_964568325.1 uncultured Chloracidobacterium sp.
TGATACATTCGCATTCTGCTCGTCAGAGGTGCCCAATTGGAACACCATCTCGATCTCGGGCTACCACATCCGCGAGGCCGGATCGACCGCCGCACAAGAGATCGCGTTTACACTTGCTGACGGCATCTGCTATGTGCAGGCCGCGATCGATGTCGGGTTGCATGTTGACGAATTCGCGCCAAGATTGTCATTCTTCTTTAATTCACACAATCAACTGCTCGAGGAGGTCGCGAAATTTCGCGCTGCTCGCCGGCTGTGGGCGCGGATAATGAAAGACCGCTTCGGCGCCAAAGACCCAAAGTCGCTAATGCTGCGCTTCCACACGCAGACTGCCGGTTCGACGCTCACCGCCCAGCAGCCCGACGTCAACGTCGTTCGCACCACGATCCAGGCCCTTGCGGCCGTGCTCGGCGGCACACAAAGCCTGCATACAAACTCGCTCGACGAAGCCCTCGGCCTGCCCACCGAGCACGCAGCAACGCTCGCGCTCAGAACCCAGCAGGTCATCGCGCACGAATCCGGCGTTGCCGATACGGTCGACCCGCTCGGCGGGAGCTATGCGATCGAATCGCTCACGACCAAGCTCGAAAAGATCGCAGCCGATTACATCGGGAAGATCGACGCGATGGGCGGCATGCTGCGGGCCATCGAGACCGGCTACGTGCAGAACGAGATACAAGAGGCCGCCTACGAATACCAGAAAGCCGTTGAGCACGGCGACGCCATCGTCGTCGGCGTAAACAAATTCCAGGCTGAGGAAGAGCCGATTCCCATTCTCCGCGTCGATGAACAGATCGAGCGCGACCAGGTCGCGCGCGTTCGTGCGGTCCGCAAAAAACGTGACGCCGCCGCTGCCCAAACCACACTGAACAACCTAGAATCTGCCGCCCAAGGCACCGAAAACCTGCTTCCTCACATTCTCACCGCCGTCGAAGCCCACGCCACCGTCGGCGAGATCAGCAACACGCTAAGAAAAGTCTGGGGCGAATACCGCGAATCCGTCACTCTCTGAAGCTAAAAATCGCGTGACAAACAACGTTAAACTCTGCTATTCTTGCAGGTAGGGCACCGTCTGCCCGCTCACCTCGTCCTCTCGCACCTCGACAACGAGTACTTTCTTCAGAATCATATGGAAAAGTTGAATGACTACCTAAAGCAGCTTCTTTCATCCTGCAGCGAAGAACTGCGGCTCGAACCGAACAAGAATCCATTTCTTGTCTCGGGAAACGCAACGACCGAAATAGCGAATACGCCGCTGGCGGGGCCGCAGATCAGCACGATGGTTTTCCCGCTGATACCGGCTGACGTCAAATCATCGCTGCCTACCAGCTCTGAGATCGAGTTCGTGCATCCGCATAATCTCGGGAATTTCAATTTCATGGTCCAGAAATCGCCTGCCGGATTTATCGTCACGATCAGGCCCATGATCGGCGATTCAGACGGTTCGATCTCGGTCCCAAGGCCGCTGCCTGAGACGCCGCCCGCAGCGGCGGTCGTGCCTGAGGCTGTCTCGACACCGCAATTTGAGAACGCAGCCCACGTCGTCGGTAACGACTCATTGCTCAGTGCGGGGCCTGAACCGGCACCCATAGCGGAAGCCGCGGTCGGACCACCACCGAGCTTTGAAGCGATCTCATACGAGCTTGAGAGTTCATCGTCAGCCTACGACCTGACGACGGCAGAACAAGTTGAACTGAACTCTCTCGAGGACCTTCTGACCGAAAGGGTGGACATCGCCCAGGAATATGTGGCGTCAGGTATTGAGGCTGACGTGGTCCCGGTCAATGATCCCGCGTTCCAGACCGTTTTTAGCGAGACCGCACCAGAGGTGCCGATGCGACGGAGAAGTGATTTTATGCCCGAATACACTGACATGACGCCGACGGCGGCTGCGGCTGCTCCGCCGCCCACCGAGATCAGCTTTGAGCAGCCCGCTTACACGCAGCCTTCACCGACGGTCGCATCTCACCCAACGCCGGCAGCTCCGGTTTCGCTGCCGGCGGAAGCGGCTTTCGTGCCGGCACCTGCGAATGCCGCCATGGCAGACCGTATGGACACGCTTTTCAAGAAGATGGCCGAGATCGGCTCGTCAGACCTTCACCTGTCCGTTTCCATGCCGCCAATGGTCCGCAAGGACGGCAAAATGTGTCCGCTCGAGAATGGCCAGGAGCCGCTCAGTGCCGACGCGATGCGCGAACTGCTTACGTCGATCATGCCCGAGCGCAACCAGGAGGAATTCGCGCGGCGCAGCGATACCGATTTTGCTTATGAGATACCCGGCCTCGCGCGATTCCGGTGCAATATCTTTGCTGACCGGAAAGGGATGGGTGCCGTCTTTCGCATCATCCCGAGCAAGATACTGACTGCCGAACAGTTGGGTCTGTCAAAGGCTATCATGGACCTATGTGCTCTATCCAAAGGGCTCGTCGTCGTGACCGGGCCGACCGGTTCGGGCAAATCGACCACACTCTGTGCGATGGTCGACTCGATAAATAAGACACGCGAAGACCACATCATTACCATCGAGGATCCGATCGAGTTTGTTCACGACAACCAGAAATGCCTTGTGAATCAACGAGAGGTCCACAATCACACTGACAGCTTCAAGGACGCTCTGCGCGCAGCCCTTCGCGAGGATCCTGACATAGTGCTCGTCGGCGAGATGCGCGATCTCGAGACGATATCGATCGCCATCGAAACGGCCGAGACGGGGCATCTTGTTTTTGGCACACTCCACACAACGACCGCGCCATCGACCGTTGACCGCATCATCGACCAGTTCCCCGCAGACCGCCAGCAGCAGATCCGCGTGATGCTCTCGGAATCCCTCAAAGGCGTGATCGCCCAAACGCTGCTGCCAAAGAAGGGTGGCGGCCGTGTCGCGGCTCTCGAGGTCCTTATCGTCACACCCGCCATCTCAAACCTGATCCGCGAGGGCAAGACGTTCCAGATACCGTCGGCCATGCAGACCGGCAAGAACTACGGAATGGTCGTGTTAAACGACGCGCTGTTCGAACACGTCCAGAATGGCACTGTCGAGCCGCTCGATGCATACATCAAGGCAGTGGATAAGACCGGATTTGAATCATTGCTGACGCGCGGCGGATACAAGATCTGATCGCGCCAAATCTCCGATTTTACGCACGTTCAATTTGATGCTACTGTTTTCTTTGATCGAGAGAGCGGCATCGACTGAACCTTACAGTCGCGTTTTGCGTAAGAAAAGAGACTAGATGAGCAGACTATTTCTAACGGTGGCCCTCGCGGCTGTTTCCGCATTGATGATCGCCTCATGCGGTGACACCGGTGCAAATTCCGGCACAAACAGATCGTCCAACAGGGCCGGTTCGAACAGCAGGTCGGCTGATTATCCGCCACTGCCAAGTGCGGTATCCGACGCTGAATTCGAGATGATCGACGGCTCGAAGAGTAAGATCGCCGACCGCAAGGGCAAGGTCGTCCTTATCAACCTCTGGGCGACGTGGTGCGGGCCCTGTCGTGGCGAGATGCCGCATCTCGTCGAACTACAAAACACTTTTGGCGACAAGGGCTTCACGGTCCTTGGGCTCGATATCGGAGCTCATGACGGCCAGCCCGAAAAGATCGAGGATATGCAGCGATTTGCCACGTCGATGAAATTGAACTATGAGTTGGCCCGGATCCCGGGCGAACTTGTCGGTAGGTTTAATCGCGTTTCCAACTTCAACGCAATTCCTCAGAGCTTCGTCATTGATCGCGACGGCCGGCTCCGCGGAGTTTTTCTCGGCGGCGGCGCAGACGTGATAGGCAAGATGAAGCAAACGGTCGCGATGGTCATGAACGAGTAATATACTTCGCCTCCGGCGGTATTCCCGGCTCAACAACGACGGTCTTAAAATCCGCGATACTCACGCGTCCCGTAGGTGCCCGCTTGGGCTTATTCACAAATTTCTTTTCGGTGTAGCGAACGGCAGCTTTTCCGAGGCCACGAGCGTCGCTGTAAAACGCCGCGATCTGTGCGGCTTCGATCAGTGTACGGTGCGGAATATCAGCACCGCCACGCTTCCTGACCACAACGTGCGAGCCGGGAAAATCGGCTGCGTGCATCCAAATATCACGTGAGCGAGCCACCCGAAAGGTCAGAAAATCGTTGTCCGCCGCCTTTTTTCCGACAAGTATCTCGTAGCCTTCGGACGATGCAAATCGACGAGCACCCTTGAATTCCAAATCAGCCTTTTTTTTTGGCCGCCTGTCCTTGATCGGGGCTTTCGTCTCGGTTGCCGCAATGAGGAACTTGCGGTCGCCATCGGCGATCGCATCATCGACCGCTTTGAGCCGCTCGCGGGCCCGGCCTAGCTTGGCCTCTGTGATCTGTAAACGTTCAGCCACTCTCTGCGCCGCGTTTCGCGCTTTCGAATACCGGCGAAAGCATGCCTCGGCCGCCTCCGTCGGGGTGGCAGCATTGTCAGCCGGAATCGCAAGCGTTGGCGTCGCCGCGTCGAAGTAGTCCGTAACGTAGAAGATCTCCCCCTCACGCACAGCAGTTGACGCATTTGCGAGCAGCAGGTCGCCAAATTTCTTCCACTCCGCCGCATCGCCGTGACGGCGAAGGTCGCCGTGGAGGTTTTCGATGAGTTTTTCGAGCTTCGTGATCCCGCGGACGGCCTTGCGGCGAACGGCCCCGGCCAGCCGTTCGAGTTCGGGATCAGGTTCGATTCGATGTTCGTCCTGCGTCACAGGTCGATTGTAATCGATGCAAGTGCTGAGATGCGGCTAGAATTCCTTTACCTGGATCGTGCCTGAGAGCAGGTCATGCAGGGCCCGGTTCTCTTCGTTATAAAGGATCGTGAGGAAGCCCGCCCCGACCAACGGCAGCGTGACGAGATAGACGGCCGAATTTATAGCAGCCTGATGAAGCGTCGGATATTCATTCTCAAACGCATCCACGAGTTCAAGCGAGAACAGCCGCATGCCGATCGTCTTGCCGACAAAGCCCAGGCAAGCGGTCATATATAGAAAAAGAACAACCGTCCATACGCCTGCGAATAGGAGTATTCCGCCCGTCGTGGACCAATCGCCGCCAGCCAGAATGAACGGCGACATAGCAACCATTGCTATGAAGGCTCCAATGATCAGATCAAACAGGCCAGCACCGAACCGCATAGAGAATGGAGCGAGATCCTCGATATCGTCATTGACCGTGCCGCCAGCCGAATCGACGGCCGTATCCTGTGAGACGTGTATTCTGATCCGATCGATCTCAGCCGCCTCAAATGGAACGATGGGAACCTCGACCTTGTTCTCCGCAGATTTCTCAACCGGTAGCTGCTCCACGGATTCGATAGGCGGCAGTTGGTTTGTAACTCGCTTGGTCGGCTGGGCCGGAACGACAAGTTTTGGACGCTGAACTGGCTGGATACGCGATGGTGCGGGTGCAGCGGCCGCGCCGGCCGAGACCACACCGAGCTTCGCAGCCGGCCGGGGCATCGGAGCAGCCGGTGTCACCTGTGGTTTGCGCGAACCGGCCGGCGGCCGCGCCTCAGTAAATTTTGCACGCGAGGCTTGGATACGATCGAGCGCTTTGTTAACACGAGGGTCGTTGATCGTCTTCTCCACTTCGGGTTGTACTGCAACAGCTACAGCGGTAGCGGCCGGAGTCGGCTGTGCCGGCGGCTCTTGAATACTCCGACGCTGCCTGACGGCGTTTTGCATCTGAAGTCGCCAATCCGGTAAGGCTGGCTGCTTGTTCTGAAATTCGACGAGAGTCGGACTCGTTTTCGGCGCTACGAGGCCCGCGGTCACGATCCGTTCGACTGGCCGCGAGCGCGGAGTCGGTGTAGTCGCGGTATCGCCCTTGGTCCGGACCGCGATCCGCGATGGCGGGCCCATAGTTATTTTCGATTGCAGCTCTTCACGAACGGTGTCGTTCATCATCGTACCGCACGCCGGACAAATTGAAAGGGTCGGGGCTAACAGGCGATCACAAACCGGACAATTCATATGCTCTCTGTGTCAAGAATCTCGGTTGTTAAGGGATAAGCGCTTAAGAAAGCTAAGCGATAGTATCAACATTTGCCTAAGCCCGTCAACTGTAAAGCGCAGCAGAATCAGTACTTGTTAAAAAGATGAGATTGACTGTCGTGAGCTTAATATCTGTGGAAAACTCGTAAGCGCTCAGGAGATCGTCGATCACTCGTGTCCAGGCCTCGTCACGTCGGAGTAATCGTCCCGTTCGGCTTTCGCAAACTGGCCTTCTTCGGGCGGTACGAACGACGGCACCTCATAATCGCCCGGCTGCCCGACATCCTTACGAATTAGATGCGCGATATCGCCGAGATCGATAAAGTAGTCGCCCACGTCGATCAATCGCGGGGCAGTGTTTGATCGGAATCCGGCGATCTCAACACGACACCCTTTGTATGCGACCGCGTTGATGGCATAGACAAAGTCCTCATCGCCCGATACGAGCACGGCCGTGTCATAGCGCCCGGCCAGACTTAGCATATCGACCGCGATCTCAACATCCAGATTGGCCTTTCGGGTGCCGTCGTAGAAGGTCTTTAGTTCTTTCTGCACGACGCGAAAACCATTTCGCCGCATCCACAACAGAAAGCCCTGCTGCCGCTCGGCCCCGGCATCGACGCCGGTGTAGAAAAATGCCCGAAGAAGCCGCCCGTCGCCGAGCAGCACACGGAGCAGTTTGGTGTAATCGATATCGATGTTGTGGAAACGTGCGGCGTGAAAGAGGTTATTGCCGTCGATAAAAACGGCGACGCGCCCGCGATGACCGAACTGCCAGGATGAACCGGCCGCCGTATCGAATTTCATTAGAGCCACCTCAAACTACGAGTATTCGGCACCATCTGAGTTTAGGCACAAGGCGGGAATTTTGTAACCGTTCTCTATCTCTAATCGACGTCTAACAATATGCTGATCGAATAATTTGCTTTCGATAAACCGCCTGACGAACACCTTTGCTCACACGTATCATTCACGCGTGCCTTGGTTCTAGTTTGCCAACCAACGAATCAAGGGTCAAGCATTTCTGGCCCGAAAGTGCTAAAATCGCGTCAGTTTGGCCCGCCGCTATGCCTGATATCACTGATACAGAGCACCGATTCGACCCGAAAATTCAGTCGGAAGACATCGCATTTCGGCCTTCGGAATTGGTGAAGTGCTTATGCGGCCGCACGAATCCGCCAAACCGCTCCGCCTGTGTCTATTGCGGAAAGGCCCTGGCGATCGCCGACCTTTCGGCCGTCAAACTCTCGCTCAAACAGCCCGAACCGTGGGAGCGCGCGTGGAACGTCATATATCTGCCGAACCTCAACGATCCGCGGCCAAATATCGCTATATTGTCCGGCATCGTAGGCATCGATGCCGAAAGGCTGAATCTGCTCCTCGACACTGGCGTCCCGATGCCGTTAGCACGAGTTGCAGGCGAGGCCGAAGGGGCAACCGTCGTCAAAAACCTGTCCGGACTGGGCCTTGACTGTCAGATAGTCGGCGATTCCGACCTTGATGCCGATTCGCTGCCGACGCGGATCAAGAGCATCGCCATTGGCGACAACGGCGTCACCATTCGTGATTTCAATACCGACGCCGCGCGACAAATTGCCCGTGCGGATCTCGCCTTACTCGTGACCGGAACACTTATCTGCAGCCGCACGGATTCCCTTGAAAAGAAACGTCGCCGTAGCAAGCAGACAAAGGTGCTCGACGAGACTACCACCGATTCCGATCAGGCCGTACTCGATATCTACAGCCGCAGCAACTCCGGCGGTTGGCGCATCCATCTCGCAGGTTTTGATTTCTCCTGCCTTGGTAATGACAAGGGGTTGTTGGCGGGCGAGAACCTTCGTCGCCTCGTCACGGTTCTGAGCGAATATGCCCCAAATGCCAAGGTCGTGACGAACTACGCCATCGTTGCTGGCGCACTCGATGCCGTTTGGCAAGTCGAATCGCGCAAAGATCCGCAAGGCTTGCAGCGGGCGGGCTTTGGCAAGGTCGAGTTTGGTAGTGTTGCCTCGACGAATAACCTGGCCCAGTTCACCAAATACTCCCGTCTGCAATGGCACCTCCTATGAAACGAAAGTCTGGAGTCACAAGTCATAAGCCTGGGGCCGGAAAGACGAGCCATCAAGGCGGCCGTCCACGGCGATCGTCCGCCTCGAGACCTCCAACTCAAGACTCGAGACTGATCTACGGTGTTCTGCCGGTTGTTGAGGCCCTGCGTGCCGAAAACCGCCGGATCGACAAGGTGCTGATCGCCGAAGGCGTGCGGGAAAAGCGGCTTGCCGACATCATCGGCCTGTGCCGCGAACGATCGATCGCATGGAACCGCGTGCCGCGCGAAACATTCACCCGTCAGTTAGGCCCTGAGGCAAATCATCAAGGCGTGATCGCATTCACGGTATCGGCCGAGTACGCCGAGCTTGACAGCGTGCTCGACAAGGCCGCCGATCCCGAGCTTCTCGTTCTCCTCGATGGTGTCGAAGACCCGCGAAATTTCGGTGCGATCATCCGCGCTGCGGAATGTGCCGGAGCCGACGGCATCATCATCCCCGAACGCCGCGCGGTCGGGCTGACCGATACAGTCGCCAAATCCTCGGCCGGTGCGGTCGAATTCATCTCCATAGCAAAAGCGCAAAACCTGAACAACGTCATCAAAACGCTCAAGGACAACGACATTTGGGTCGTCGGCACCTCGGCTGACGCATCGATGTCATACACCGAATGGGACTGGACGCGACCGAGCGCGCTGGTTCTGGGGGGCGAGGGCAGCGGGCTTCACCGACTGGTGGCCGAGAACTGCGACGTCTTGGTAAACATCCCGATGTATGGAAAAATAGATTCCCTGAACGTCTCCGTCGCTGCCGGCGTAATACTATTCGAGGCCCGACGGCAACGGACCAGGTCTGACGACTAAAAACTGACAACTGTTTATGTTTTGCCCAAAATGCGGACAGCAGAATCCTGAGACCGGCAAGTTTTGCCGCGGATGCGGCACTGACCTCGGCAACGTCTCGCAGGCCCTATCCGGCACCTTGCCGGCAGAAGTGACCAGCGGCAGACGTAAACGAAAGCCTGCCGGCTGCGAGGCCGCCTATACGCAGATATTCATGGGGGCCGCTTTCGTCATAGTTGCCATTATCCTCGGCGCGACGGGCAAAGGCAGTGGCTGGTGGTTTTGGATGCTGATCCCCGCTTTCATAATGCTCGGGCATGGCTTTGCCAAATTTGCTCAGTATAAGAATGAGCGCCGCGCTCAAGTCGGCTTTTCGGCTCAAGCAAGTACTGCGATCGGTTCCACGCCCGTCGCAAGTCTCACGCCCGTTCAGACCGAGTTCGTCTCGCCCGCCGAATCCCGCTACAAAACCGGCGACCTCGTCCCGCCAAGCGTCACCGACTCAACGACCCGACATCTTGAGATCGACAGCGAAGGCAAAACGATGACGCTGCCAAAGAAGTAAACTTGAGTTGTCGGAGAACAGGTTCTTGATCCGTGCATTCGTGCTAATAATGCGTACAGAAGTTTAGCCAGGAACGCACGAATAAAGCGAAACTACCGTCGAACGACGACCCTCGTGTTTCCCGCATTCGCATTAACATCATAGACACGCAGCGTTACGGCGTGTTCGCCCGATTCAACGGCGAGTTCGACCGTGTAGCGTTCGCGCGGGCTGTCTGAAAGACCGTCGTCAGCATAAACGGGACGCCATTCACCGCCGTTGACGCTGTATTCGGCGCGGGTAAGATAACTCGACATGTCGACGGCTTCGAATACGACGCGGGCCTTGCCGCCGATGATCTGCGCCGTTCCGACGGCCGTGACGACTGGTGCAGTGTTATCGATATCGACAGGTTCGGTAAACCTCTCGCCGGATAACGCAAGCGTCGTCGGATTCGAAGGCGTATCGGTCGCGACTACGCGAAAAACGTAACGTCCGTCTGCCAGTGACTGGCCGTCGATCGCGAGGAAATTGTCAGTAAAGCCGCCCCGCAGGAGCGTGTATTGAACATTGCCGATCTCACGGTAATAGACGTCATAGGTGAGTTCGTCGCCATTACGGTCTTCAGCCGTCCATTGCAGCGAGGTCGCTCCGCGTTGATATACGCGCCGCGGCGGGACAGCCGTCACCGGAATACCAAATGTTGCTGGCTCCAGTCCGGAGAGCACGATGTTCGGGTCGATCTGTACAGGTGGATTTGCAGCGAGGCCAACATTTGTAGGCAAAACGTTGATCGACAGTATTTCTGGGGCAATGTTGCGGGCGACAAAGGCGAGATTGACCTCGCTCAGGGACGTGCGGTCGCCGGTCGCTCCTTCGAGGACCGGCCTCGACGGCTTAAGTATGGCTCTCCATTGAATGTATCTCGCCTTTGGGCTCGTGATCTGTCCGCCTTTTTGATCGCCCTGCGCGACGCTCCACCCACTCCACGTTTCATCGGGTTTCTCGGTGTTCCCGGTTCGTGTCTGTATCGCGACATCGCCACTGGAACGCCACCAGATCCGGCCCCATGTCGCGGTCGAACGGGCGTCGAGGACGGCGGATTCGTAGGTTCCCTCTGCCATGGTCGCCGGGCCGATGCGATAGAACGACCCTTGATTACTCGATGTCGCGAGCAGGCTGCGGTCGTCGGTGCGGATCGTCGAAATCTGGCCGGCGTCGGATTGCAGCACGAGCGTCTCGCGGCCTTCGTTAGTAATGTTGTAAACACGGCCTTTGTCCGAGGTCCCGACGAGTACGCCACGGCCGGTCTGGTGTGCGTATATCGAGAAACCCGTCACCGTTGGTGAAGCCCACAACAGATCGACGGCACCGTCGGGCAGTATCCGGTAAACGGCGGTTTTTGCGTCCTTCAGATCGTACCGGCTCTTTGGCGGCGGCTCTGTGCCCGGCATTCCGGGCCGATCGACCGTTACGGGCTTGTTCTCGGTTGTGTCCTTGGCGGCATCTACTTTTGGCGTCGAGACCGACTCGCCGAGAGCCATCACATAAACCGAGCCGTCAGGCCCGACGACGATCTCATGAATTTCCCTCAATGACGAATCCAGTAGCCCAAAGGGTTTGCCGTCCGCCCCGAACCGCATCACGAGCCCGTTCGAATCCGTGCCCGCATAAAGATTTCCCGACTTGTCGGTCGCCAGCGATATGACGTGCGTCTCGCTGGTGTCAAACATCAGCGAAGCATCCCGCGCCGCCCCTGCAGCCTTGACCTTATAGATGCGCCCGCTGTCGCCGGTCGCCACGGCGAGCCCCTCGGGCAGCACGGCGAGGGCCCAGATGTATTTTTCCTTCGGGTCAAAGTAGACCTCGGCCTTGCCGTCCGCCGCAATGCGATAGACCTTGCCGTCAGGCGAGGTGCCCGCAAACAACTCGCCGCCGCTGCCGATCGCGAGTGCTGAAACATTCAGTTCCGCGAGATCGGCAAATTGCGCTCCCGTGCCGTTCGCCGCGACCTTAAATATCTTGCCGTCGCCGCCGGTGCCGAGATAAACATTCCCAGCCGCATCGACCGCGCTCGACCAAACGAACTGCTGCCCCGTCTTAAATGCCTCGACCAATGACGGCGAGAGCGTGATCGTCCCGTCGTCAGCGATCGAAACGCCTCGCGCATCGCCGCGCAGCACGTCCGCACGCGAATTGACCGACCAAACCTGTGGCCCGGCGGCGAAGGCTGCATGGCCACCAACGATCATCAGGATCAAGGTTGAGATTGAACTGGTTAAAAGGGACATATATCCAAAAGTTGCTTCGGCTTCTCCGCCGCGTAGCGGCGTCTGACCATAGCCATGGGTTTCAACCCACGGAACGCCGTCAAACGCCCCACGTCGCGTAGCGACGGTTGATTCAATGTCGCTACGCGGCACGATGACACGTGAAATCGCCTACCGTGGGTTATCACTCACGGCTACATGCACTTGATCGCTACGCGATCTTTATCTTTGCCGCGACCTGATCCAAAGGTTCCCGATAGCGTTCGCGGGTACGCAAATTCTGAAACGACACCATACCCTCGGCGATATCATCGGCATTGACCGTGCAGATCCACAGAACGCCGATGGCATTCGCGTATTTCCACTGCTTGTCTTCCTTGTCGGCCTGCGGATAAAGAGTTACGCGAAGGCCATCAGCACGGAGTTTGTTGGCGAGCTTCAATGAATCGGCAACAGTCTCGTCAGAGAATATCGTCACCAATACATCCGCCGGTGCCGAATCTGCGATCTCCGGCGGGAACATCCCGCGCTCTTCCATCACGACCAATATCCGCTCCAACCCCAACGAAAAACCACACGCCGGAATCTGCTCCTTCCCAAACATCCCGATCAGCCCGTCATACCGCCCGCCACCACCGAGACTGCCCGCAAGATCGGGAACACTTATCTCCATGATCGTGCCGGTGTAGTATGAGAGGCCGCGTGCGAGGCTTGGATCCCGTTTCACTGATCTATCGCCGCACAACGCGACGATCTCATCGAGGTCGTCATTTGACGAGTCACCTGCTACCGCCGATAGAAACCTGTCGGCGGACGAATCGCTGATTCCCCGTTCAAGCAGCTCATTTTTCACACCATCGGCCCCGATCTTGTCTAGCTTGTCCAATGCGACCAACGCCATCGCCTCATCGGCGATCCCTGCATCCGCAACCATCTGCGACAGGAGTTTCCGGTGATTGATCCGCACCGTAAAGTCGTCAAATCCCAGCCGTTCGAGTATCGCGCATACAGCGGAAATGATCTCAGCCTCGACTACCATCGACTCCGACCCGATACAATCCACATCGCACTGATAAAACTCGCGAAAGCGCCCTCTTGCAGGCCGATCGGCTCGCCAAACCGGCTGTATCTGATAGCGTTTGAAGAACTTAGGCAGCTCGTTACGATTGTTGGCGACAACGCGAGCGAGCGGAACAGTCAAGTCGTAACGCAACGCAAGATCGGCAAGGGCCGCAACCGGAAGGCGGCCTTGCGTGACAACATTCAGCGGAGATATACCGGTTCCTTTCGTGAGCTTGTCGCCACGTTTAAGTATCTTGAATACAAGCTGATTCCCTTCCTCACCATACTTGCCCATCAGCGTTTCGATGTTTTCGACGGCGGGTGTCTCCAGCGGTTCGAAGCCGTAGCTTTCGTACACCTGCTTGATGATGCCGATGACATATTCGCGTTTGCGCACGTCTGCGGGCAAAAAATCACGCATGCCGCGGGCTGGATTGGTGCTGGCCATAAAACTATATGGTATATGAGAAGTGAGATGTGAGAAATGAGAAACAAGCAGGTTCCCATACCTCATCTCTCATCTCTCATCTCTCACTTCTCATATCTCACCTTTAATTCGACGTAATTTCGCCACGAGCGGTCTAGGTATGCGAGTTCGTCGTCGGTCAGTTCGCGTTTTACGTGGCCGGGCGAGCCGATAACAAGCGTGCGTGGCGGAATGACAGTGCCGGGCGTGAGCAAGGTTCCCGCTCCGACAAGCGATTGGGCTCCGACGCGAGCGCCATCCATCACGATCGCTCCTATGCCGATCAAACAGCCGCGTTCGACGTGACAGCCATGCAGGACGACACGATGGCCGACCGTAACCTCCTCCTCGACAATGGTCGGATGCGTGTTTGAGCTAACGTGGATGACGGTCATGTCCTGAATATTTGTCCGCGCTCCGATACGGATGTAGTTCACATCACCGCGCACGACCGATCCAAACCACACGCTCGCGTCCTCGCCGATCTCGACGTCGCCTATAATGACGGCTCCATCAACGACCAGGGCCGAGCCGTGAATCCTCGGGCGCACCGATCTAAACTCTCTGATCATCTTTCGCGTCAACGCTTGGCCAGCCTCCGTGTCAGAACGCCGTACAATTTCTCAAGCTCACTGATCCTCAGCAGCTTTGCCGCAACAAGGAACGTAACGCCTGCGGCGGCCATCGGCACAAACACTTCGAGAAGCCTCGTTGAGAACACCTTTGCACCGAGATAACCGGTGAGCAGCCGATAACTAAAGTAGGCTACCGCCGACATCGCCGCCGAGGCGATAACGATCCGGACGAATGCCGACATCATATCGCGGCCGTTCAGCCGGTTGATCTTGCGTCGCATGAAAATGCCTAGAACAACGAGCGTCACTATTGAAACGACGGACGTAGCCAACGCCACGCCGACGTGGCCAAATCCATTTGGCCGTTCGGGCGAAACGCCGACGGTCGACAACAACTGCATCATCCCAAAGCTCGTTGGCACATGTACCAATATCGATGCCAGGCTGAGGTACATGGGCGTCTTCGCGTCATCAAGCGCATAGAATGCTGGCGACAGCACCTTGATCGCCGCATAGCCGGCCAGCCCGATCGAGTATGCCGTCAATGCCCACGCCGTCATATTCGTATCGAATGCCGTGAATTCACCTCGTTGATAGATCAGCGAGATGATTGGTTCGCCAAGGACGATCAATCCGCAGGCCGACGGTATCGCCAAGAGGAACACGAGCTTCATCGCATCCGAGAGCGTCGAGCGGAATTTAAGGATATTCTCTTCCGACGCAAGCCGCGACAGCGTCGGTATCGCGGCCGTGCCGATCGCGACACCAAAGACGCCTATCGGAAACTGCATCAACCTGAAGGCATAACTTAGCCATGATGCGCCGCCATCGATTCCCGACGCCACGACCGTATCGACCAACACCTTGATCTGGATCGCCCCTGTACCGACGATCGCCGGCGCCATCAGCCGCATCACGCGGCGAACGCCCGGATCAGTAAAGCTGAGGGCGAAGGAAAATCGGAATCCGACCTTGAATAGCGACGGGATCTGTATCGCAAGTTGCGCCCCGCCGCCGAGCAAAGTCCCGATCGACATCCCGATGATCGCCCATTGCGCGGCGTCAGACGGGATCGTGATCTTATCCACCGAGCGTTCCCACGTGCCGCCGCTGAGCCAAAATGCCAAGCCGAGCCCAAACAGCACGGACACTACGTTAAACGCCGTTGAGGCTGAGGCCGGTATGCCAAAGCGCCCTTTGGTATTCAGTACGCCCATCGCCAACGCCGCGAGAGCAACGAGGAGGATGAACGGGAACATTATCTGCATCAGCGTGGTCGCCAATGCTGCCTTTTCGGCCGGATAGTAATGGTTTGGGTCGCCGAGATAGTTGTAGGTTATGAACTTGACGAACAGCGGCGAGAGGAGAATACCTGCGATACAGATCACACTCAGCACGACCGCGAGGCCATTGAATATCAGGCTCGCCAGCCGCCAAGCTTCCTTTTCGCTGTTCTTTAGCTGATAGTCGGTAAAGACCTTGACGAACGCCGCCGACAACGCGCCTTCGGCAAACAGGTCGCGGAGCAGATTAGGTATCCGAAATCCGACGATGAACGCGTCGTATAGAAATCCCGCTCCAAAGTAACGCGCAAATATCGTCTCGCGGACCAGCCCCAACACACGCGAGAACATCACCGCGATCGAAACGATCCCCGCCGACCGCGCGACGCTCTGCTGCCTGGGCGGCTCAGCCTCGACTATCTCCTCGGCCGTCGGCCCGGTCAGTTCTTCCGGTTCTTCCGCAACCGCGTCAACATTCTGAAGGTCGCTCATTCGGCGTGAATTATCTCACAAATACCAGAACGCAAACATCCCAGCCCGCCCGTGTCGCCTGTCGTTGCCATATTGCCGTTGCCTTCAGGCAACGGTTGGCAGGGACAATGAGATCGGGCTTTAGCCCAACCACGCAGTTTGGCTAAAGCCTGACACTTGGTTTGAACCGTTCACCGTTGGCTAAACCCAACGGCAATCGTTCACCGCGCCGGCGCGCGGGCATCCCTGCCCGCCTGTGCCGTAAGTAAATTGGCCGCAGATAAAAACAAATCACGCGGATAAAGACAGATCAATCCATATCTTCCTGATCCGCGTCGGCGATGGTGGTCTGCATCAATTCAGAACCGGGAGCGGTAGCGACCGGATTCTTCGTGCTCACGCTG